>DASQHH010000938.1:0-3962 GCA_035632195.1 Vicinamibacterales bacterium | reverse complement strand
GCTCGGCGCCGAGTGCCGCCTCCGGGAGGGCTACCACCGCAACGATCTGTACTTCTATTTCGAAGTCGCAGCCCCCGCGCCCGATGGATACGGTGAGCTCGTCTACACGACCCTCTCGGAGCGCGCGATGCCGCTCATTCGCTACCGCTCGAGCGACGTGACGCGGCTCGTCGACGGCCGGTGCGCGTGCGGGATCTCGATGGGACGCGTCGCCAAAATCCGGAGCCGGTGCGACGAGATGGTGGTCTGCGGGATGGGCAACGTCGGCGCGTGGGTCTTCGACGAGATCCTGCGCGGCGTCGACGGCGTCGGAACCGACTGGCAGGCCGCCATCGGCCACGACGGCCGCCGCGACGTGGTCGCGCTGCACGTCGAGCTCGCGGATCTGGCGCTCCTGCCGCGCGTGGAGCAGCAGATCGCGGCAAACATGCGCGAGCGCTTCAGCGATTTCGCGCGCAATCGCGATCTGCACCTGTATGAATGGGCGGTGTCGGCGCACGCGCCCGGCAGCCTGCGCGGCGACGGCCGCAAACTGCGCCGCGTCGTGGACCGGCGGCCCATGACTGCGCCGGCCGCCTCGGCCTAGGAACCACCGTGCGCGTTCTGCTGTGCGCGGTCGCTGTCGCTTTCATCGCGCAGCGTGGCGGCGAGAACCCCGACGAGGTCTATCGCCACCGTGAAGACCTGTCGATGGCGGCGCACGCAGCCGACCTCTGGGCGGCGCGCGCGGCCGCGGATTTCGAGTCTGCGTGGAAACTGGCGCGCGCGTGCTACTGGCTCGGCCGTCATCTCCCGCAGTCCGGCCGGCGCGCGGCGCTCGAACGCGGCATCAGCGCGGGCGAAACCGCGATTCGCCTGAATCCGCAGCGTCCAGAAGGGCACTACTGGCTGGCGGCGGACATGGGACGCCTCGCCGAGACGGAAGGCATGTGGCAGGGCATCAAGTATCGAGGCCGGATCCGATCCGAGCTCGAACGGGTCGTCGCGATCGATCCTGCGTGGAGCGGCGGCGCCGGGGACGAGGCGCTCGGCGAGTGGTACGCGACGGTGCCGCGGCTGTTCGGCGGAAGCGACGCGGATGCCGAAGCGCACCTCAGGCGGGCCCTCGACTCCGATGGACACAATCTCTCCGCGCTCGTGTTCCTCGGCGAGTTTCTGCTCGACCGGCATCGAGCGACCGAAGCCGACGGCCTTCTGCGCCGCGCTCTCTCCGCCGACTCCGATCCCGAGTGGCAGCTGGAGGACCGCGAGCTCCGCGCGAAGGCTCAGCGGCTGCTCGACCACATCTACTGATACAGCGCGCCGACGGTCTGGACTTCCGCCTTCGCACTGACGGAAACTCTTCAACGCCAGTTCGATGAGCCCAGTCACTCGTCTCCTTCCCGACCGCTTGAAGGGCTCGCTTCCCTATCGTCTGTTACGCGCGGTCTATCGCTGCATCGTCGACGGAGATCTGCGCGCCAGGAAGCTCCTCCAGATGACGCGGCCGACCAACTACTTCCAGCCCTACACGACCACGACTGCCGACCGCTACCCGCTCGTGTTCCAGTTCGCCCGGGACCAATTGGGCGACCACCGGTCCATGCGGATTCTGTCCGTCGGCTGCTCGACCGGCGACGAAGTCTTCTCGCTGCGACGGTATTTCCCGACAGCGGCCATTCACGGCATCGACATCAATTCGCGCAATATTTCCATCTGCCGCAACCGCGTCGAGCGCAGCGGCGACGCCGGAATGACCTTCGAGGTCGCTGACTCGACGCGTCGCGAGGGTTCGGAGTCCTGCGCCGCCATTTTCTGCATGGCGGTGCTGCGCCACGGCGATCTCGAGGCGGTCGAGAGTCCACGGTGCGACCACCTGATTCGCTTCGCCGATTTCGATCGCATGGTCTGCGACTTCGCGCGCTGCCTGAAGCCCGGGGGGCTCCTCTTCATCTGGCAGAGCAACTTTCGTTTCTGCGACTCCAACGTTTCCCCGCTGTTCGATGTGGCGCTCCGGATGGAACGCGTCCATGCCCGGCTCTACGATCGCAATAACACATTGATGAAAGGCACGGATGACACGGCCATCGGCTTCCGCAAGCGCATCGATGCACCATGACGCGTGAATCTCGTTTGAGCGGATGCATCCGATGCTCACGCGCGAGGCCCATCGAGGCGTTGCAGGATTTGTCGGCCGAAGTCCACGTCCGAACCGCGCGGACGGCTCGATCGATGAACTTCGAGCGCCCACCGTGCGTGGTCCAGGCGTCGGACGAGGGTCCGCGCTTCTTCGAACGATGAGGCGGCATCGGCAAAGTTGAGCGACTGCGGGCGCACGCGTCCGAGGCGGACGGCCGCTTCGACACGACGCGGACACCGGCACGCGGTCTCGTCGGAGACCAGGCCGCAGTATCGGCGCGTGAAGGACACGATCGCCTGTCGTGCCCGCTGCAGGCGCTTTCGGAAGACGTCCGGAGCGACCCCTGACACCTCTGCAGCCTCTGGACCGGTCAGATCAAGAATCTCGCCCAGGACGTACGCGAGGCGCTGCTCGCGGTCGAGGCATTGCAGCATGCCGAGCGTGCAGCCGATTTTCACTTCTTCGACGAGCACCGAACGCTCCGCTTCGCCCGGTCCCTCCGTCGAGAGTCCCTCCAGCAGATCCTCGGCGAAGCGATCGAAAGACAAGTGCAACCGTTCGACGGGACTCTTCTTCACGTCCAGAACGTAGTTGACGGCGATGCGATAGATCCACGTCCGGAACCGGCTCCGAAAGTCGAATTGAGACAGTCGCGTGACGACGCGGACGAGAATCTCCTGTGTGGCGTCCTCGGCGTCCTCACGGCTCCACAACATCCGGATCGCCACGCCGTACACGACGCCCTGAATGTTGCGGACCAGAGCGTCGAGAGCATCCCGGTCGCCCTGGATGGCCCGCCGGGCGAGCTCCTCGAGAGCCGATTCGGCCGCCACTCAGCGCTCCATCACCGACTTCAAGGTGGCCAACTCCCGCTGAAGCGTCGCGCGCTGTGCGTCAAGGGCGCCCTCCAACTGCTCGAGCGGCACCGGCGGAGCGTGCAGGACGAAGCTGTAGATGCACGTCCCGCGGTTCGTCTCGGTGACACGGGAGTGCGCGAGCCCGACGCTCCCGTCCGGAAACTCCAACCGCCAGTCCACGGTTCCCGCGCCCGGCGCCGCCATCGTACACAATCCGATCTCGGCGATGCCCGCGGGAGTCGCAAGGCGCGCGCGTTCCTCGTCGGCCGACTGAAACGCCTCGGCCCACTGCGGGAGATTGCGCGGATTGCGCACGAACTCGAATACGGCTGCGGCGGGTGCATGGATCTCGATTGCCTGGACGTCGAACGAACGCGGCTTGGTCATCTTCTCGCCCTCGCTGGTTGTTTGGACGACCGCGAGGTATCGAGTGTGACTGGTCGTACGGCTGAGCCGGCGGCGGTCCGCCTTTCAGAACCTGTTATCTTGCGGACGTGCTCGCCATCAGCCCAGTTCCGCCAGCACGTCCACGATCTCCTGCCGCGCCGCGGCGGTCAGCGCCGCGAGCTCGCGGACGCGACGAATGCGGTACACGCGCCCGTCTGCACGGCAGCAGTCTGACACTGTCTTGAATACTGTTTCAAATAGTCAACGGCCGAACGGCCATCGAATCGTTCGCGATCTGCGGCGGACCGAAGTGCGAAGCACCTCAGTCCACCTTGCCCCAGCGGCTGATCTGGAAGGCGTACCACAGCGATTGCGCCCGTCCCTGAACGCAGGGCTCGTGCGGATCGATCGAGAGATCGAACTCGTAATGCCAGAAGAGCCGGACCTGATTGATGGGGGTATCGGCGGCGCCGGTGCACGGGCCGTGGCTCCAGTCGGCATAGCCTGGAACCCTTGCGTTCAAATCACCGTCTCCGTTGACGTCGACGCTGATTGGTTCCGACTCGATCGTGCCGTCGCCGTTCCAATCAATGCCACCC
>DASQHH010000937.1:0-5517 GCA_035632195.1 Vicinamibacterales bacterium | reverse complement strand
TTGTTTTCAAACCTCGCCAACCTGTTTCGCTACCGTGGTCTGATTCAGAGCCTGGTCGCGCGGGAGCTGAAGGCTCGCTACCGCGGCTCGGCTCTCGGCTTCGTCTGGTCGTTCGTCAACCCGCTCCTGTTGCTGCTGATCTACTCGTTCGTCTTCACAACGATCATGCCGAACGAGACGCCCGGCGTGCAGCCGTTCGCTGTCTTCATGTTCTGCGGCATCCTCCCGTGGAACTGGTTTTCGACGTCGCTCTCCGACGCCGCCGGTTCGCTGCTCGCCGGCGGCAATCTGATCAAGAAAGTGCTCTTCCCGGCGGAAGTGCTGCCGATCGTCAGCGTGCTGACGAACATGGTGCATTTCTTCCTGGGACTGCCGATTCTCATCATCTTTCTGATCGTCTACCAGCATCCGCCCGATGGCTGGGATCTGATCTGGTTTCCGATCGCGGTCGTGATCCAGCTCGTATTCACGACGTCGCTGGCGCTGTTTCTCGCCGCGATCGCCGTCCATTTCCGGGACGTCCGCGATATTCTGGCGAACGTGCTGACGTTGTGGTTCTTCGCAACGCCGATCATCTATCCGTGGTTCCAGCCGAACGTCCAGCAGTTTCGCAAGTTGTTCGACGTGAACCCGTTCACGCACCTGGCCGTCTCGTATCAGGAGATCCTCTTCTTCAACGGACCGATCGGCCACTGGCGGTGGCTGCTCGCTCTTGGCGGTGTGTCCCTGATTCTTTTCCTGGCTGCGTACTGGGTGTTCGATCGCCTGCGCGATTCGTTTGCGGAGGCGGTGTGATCGAGCACGCAATCGAGCTCAATCACGTCACGAAGATCTACCGCCGCTACAGCGGGCGCCAGTTTGCGACGCTCAAAAGCGCGCTGCTGCAGCGCAGCATTCTCCGCGACCTGCAGCCGAGCGAGGTGTTCCCCGCGCTGACGGACGTCACGTTCTCGGTACCGAAGGGCGCGACCTACGGCGTCATCGGCCGCAACGGTTCCGGCAAGAGCACCGCGTTGAAGCTCGTCGCCGGCATCACCAAGCCGACGAGCGGCCGAGTCCGCGTCGACGGCCGAGTCTCCGCGCTGATCGAGCTCGGCGCCGGCTTCCACCCCGAGATTTCCGGCCGCGAGAACGTGTTCATCAACGGCATCATGCTCGGCCTCACGAAGCGCGAGATCCAGGACCGCTTCGACGACATTGTCGACTTTGCGGAGCTGCGCGAATTCATCGACGCGCCGGTGAAGACCTACTCGTCGGGCATGTACATGCGGCTCGGTTTCGCCGTCGCGATTCACGTGGACCCCGACGTCCTGCTCGTCGACGAAGTCCTCGCGGTCGGCGACGAAGGCTTCACGCACAAGTGCCTCGACAAGTTCGCGGAGTTCAGGCGCAAGGGCAAGACGATTCTGCTCGTCACACACTCGCTGGGCCTCGTCGAGCGGTTCTGCGACGAAGCGCTGTGGATCAATGGAGGCCGCGCCGTCGAGCACGGCGATCCCAAGCGGGTCGTCGACGCCTACCTGACCGCGGTCGAGCACGGCGAGGAGGCCCAGCTCGCCTCCGACGCGGCGAAAGCGGTTGAGACGCACGGCGACTCGAGTGCATCCTCAGCGGTTGAGCCGGCGCCCGCGGCCGCGACGCCAGAAGGCCGGTGGGGTTCGCGCGAAATTGAAATCGTCGACGTCGCCTTTCTGGATCGGTCAGGCGAGGCGGGCTTCGTCTTCCACAGCGGCGATCCCGTGTCGATACGAATGAAGGTTCGCGCCCGCCAGCCGGTCGAGGACTTTGTCTTCGGGGTCGGCCTCTTCAATGCCGACGGTGTCTGCTGCTACGGCACCAACACGGGTCTCGAGGAAATGACGCCGGAACGGATCTCCGGCGACGGCGAGGTGACGTTCGCGATCGAGAGCCTCGACCTGGTCGAAGGCACGTACAAGGTAGACGTGGCCGCCCACAAGCGCGACGGCTACCCGTACGACTACCACCGCCTGCTGCATACGTTCCGTGTGAAGTCGCGGACGCACGATGTCGGCATCTACCGCCCGCACCACCGATGGCGCTTCTCCGCCGGAATCCGCTTCAAGCCGGACAAGTCGTGACGAAAACTGAAGCGTCCGCCCTCGTCCATCGGCTCCGCGCTGCCGGCAAGACCATCGTCTTCACCAACGGCGTGTTCGATCTTCTCCATCCGGGTCATGTCCGCTATCTGCAGCACGCGCGGTCCCTCGGCGATGCCCTCATCGTCGGCATCAATTCCGATCGGTCCGTGAGGTCGAATAAAGGTTCCGAACGCCCGATCACGCCCGAGGCCGAGCGCGTGGAGATTCTCGAGGCGCTGCGCGCCGTGGATGCCACCGTCGTGTTCGACGAAGATACGCCGCGCGATCTGATCGGCGCGATTCAGCCCGATGTGCTCGTGAAAGGCGCCGACTGGGCCGAGAACGCCATCGTCGGACGCGAGATCGTGGAAGCGAGAGGCGGACGCGTCGTGCGTGCCGCGATCGAGCCGGGTTACTCGACCACGAAGATCGTCGAGCGCATTCGAGGACACTGAGCAGAGGCCGGAACCGCACCGCGCGGGAGGCGGTCTGCGCCCTAAGGCTTGATGCGTTCGAGGCCGTTCTCGCCGACGCGATAGCCCGCCGCCGAGAGGCGCTCGTGCTGCATCTCCACCACGGTCTTCAAGCACGTTTGCAGCTGGCCGGCAGAAGTGCACATCGCCGACCGGTCTGCATCCATCGCGTTCGTGTCGCCGCCGCAGTTTGCCAGCACCGCCGGCAGGTCGTTCAACTGACGCGTCTCGGTGAGAATCGCGAGGTGCAGCGCGTTCGGATCGGGCGACGGCTTCTTCCTGTCCATCAGATCGTTGAAGAGGACGAAGCAGGCGCCTTCGTTGGCTTTCACGGTCTCGAGCGTTTTCTTCCGCGCCTCGCGCGCCGACGGTTGCGCAGCCGCCTTCGAGGCGCGGCCGGTCCGTCCCGCCCGGCCCGCAGGCGCGGCGCTGGCGCTGACCGTGTCGGTGGGATTCGCATCCGGCTTGTAGTAGTTCTGCGCCAGCGCGAGCGCCCTGGCCGGGCCCAGGTACGCGACCGTGCCTCCGGCGCCCACCATCAGCATGAGCAGGAGCGTGGCGAAGACGGTGCCGAGACCGGCGCCCCCACCGCCCTTCTTTGCCTTGCCGAACTGCGTGGGGACGGGTGGGGGCAGCGCTGCGAGGTCGTATCCGCAGACGCTGCACTTCACGGCCTCCGGCTTGTTCGGCCGCTGGCACGCCGGACACCGTTTGGGTCTGATCCGCGGTTCCTTCCACCCTTCGTCGAGCGGCGGAACGTATTTCGGCTTATCTGACAAAACTGTCCCGCCTATCGTATCGGGTCAACGGCCGCGACGGTTTAGACTGGTAGGTTGTAGTGGCCACTTCGTCGACGTCCCTGAACCTTCGTGCCATCCTCAAGGCCGCCGTCTCACGCACCGGAATGGATACCTCCGCGCGGGCCGTGTCCGGCCTGACGGACTCGGCCAAAGCGCTCTGCGTCGCCGGCGCGGCCCAGGCACGTCCGCACGGCGTCATCCTGTATGTCCTTCCAAGCGACGCTGAGCTCGAGCAGGCGTGCGCGGACGTCAGATTCTTTCTCGCCGCCCTCGAAGGCCTCGCGCCGGCCGCCATCGAACGCTCGGTGCTGCCGTTCCCTTCGCACGAAGTCGATCCATACCGCGGCCTGGCCCCTCACATCGGTGTGACATCGGCGCGGGCGCGGGCGCTTCATGCCGTCGGCCGCGGCGCCGCCCGCGTCGTCATCGCGTCCGCAAACGCGTTGCTCCCGCGAGTCAGCGCGCCGGGCCGGCTGCTGGCGGCAGCGATGGACGTGAAACCCGGCCAGGAAATTTCGCCGCAGGATCTCGCGGAACTGCTCGTCGATGCCGGCTTCAGCCGCGAAGACCCGGCGGATGAACCCGGCGAGTTCGCGCAGCGCGGCGGCATCGTCGACATCTTTCCCGCAGGCGAGCCGCGCCCCGTCCGGCTCGAATTCATCGGCGACACGATCGAAACGCTGCGGACCTATGACCCCGGCACCCAGCGATCGATCGCGCCGATCGATCAGGTGTCGGTCGTGCCGCTGCGCGATGTGCTCGAGGATCGATCGGCGACGGTGTTCGACCATCTCATGCGCGCGCGCGATCCGCGCGTCATGGTCTCCGAGCCCGACGAAGTCGAGACCAATGGGCTGAAGTTCGTCGAACGCGTGCGCGAGAGCCACAGCGAAGCGGCGGCGCGCGAGAAAGGCCGCGGCGTTCCGCCGCCGTCGGAACTGTTCGCCGACTGGACCGAGATCCAGGCACAGCTGGCCGGCGGCACGGCGCTCCTTCAGCTGGGCCTCGACGAAGGCGGTACGCAGATCCGGTGTCAGCCGGCCGTGGAGATGCGCGGGCGTCTCGGCGACTGGGTTGCCGAGGTCGGGCGGCTTCGCGAGGCCGGCGACACGACTGTCTTCGTCGCCGCGACTACGGGCCGCGCCGAACGGACGATCGAAGTGCTCAAGGAATACGAGGTCCTGGCCGTTCCCGTCGAGCGGGCCGAGGACGCGCGTTACGCCGCCGTCCTCGTCGCCGTCGGCGATCTGTCGCGCGGGTTCCGGCTGCCGGACGCGAGTCTGCAGATCTTCGCCGAAACCGACGTCTTCGAGGAGGATCGCCGCGCGCCCGAGCGCCGGCGGTCCGCGACCAAGGCCTTCCTCTCCGATCTGCGCGATCTGAAAGTAGGCGACTTCGTCGTGCACGTCGACAACGGCATCGGCATGTTCGTCGGTCTCAAGCAGATCGGAATCGGTGACAGCCAGCAGGAGTTTCTCGAGCTCCGATACCAGGGCGAGGACAAGCTGTTCGTTCCGGTCGAACGCCTGGACCTGGTCCAGAAGTACACGGGCGCGACGCGGCCGCCGCTCGACAAGCTCGGTGGGACGACGTGGGAGCGGGCGAAGACGCGCGTCAAGAAGGCGATGCGCGACATGGCCGAGGAGCTGCTCAAGCTCTATGCCGCGCGCAAAGCCGTCCCGGGACACGCTTTCAGCCCCGACTCGCATTGGCAGCAGGAATTCGAGGACGCGTTCGAGTACGAGCTGACGCCCGATCAGAAGTCCGCGATCGCCGACATCAAGCGGGACATGGAAAGCTCGACGCCGATGGACCGTCTGCTTTGCGGCGACGTCGGCTACGGTAAGACCGAGGTCGCGATGCGCGCCGCGTTCAAAGCCGTGATGGACGGCAAGCAGGTCGCGTTTCTCGCGCCCACCACCGTGCTCGCATTCCAGCATCAGAAAGTGTTGAGGGAGCGCTTCGGCGGGTTCCCGGTGCGCATCGAGATGGTCAGCCGCTTCCGTTCGAAGGCCGAGCAGAAAGAGGCACTGACCGATCTTGCCGCGGGCAAGGTCGACGTCATCGTCGGCACACACCGCCTGCTGTCGAAGGACGTGCAGTTCCGCGACCTCGGGCTGCTCGTCGTCGACGAAGAACAGCGCT
>DASQHH010000936.1:0-2064 GCA_035632195.1 Vicinamibacterales bacterium | reverse complement strand
AACCGATGCGCAGCTCCGGACGAAGTTTCTGTCGTGCGCCTCGCGCGTGATGTCGAGCGTGCAGGCGAACGACGCGCTCACGGCGCTCCGCGGACTCGAGACGTCTACGGTTGGCGCCGCGTCGGCGGCGCTGGGACGTGTCCGCGCTTCCACACCATGAACGTGCGCTTGAACTCGATCACCGCATTTCCGTCCTGGTTCACACCCGTCGTTTTCACGCGCACGATGCCGACGTTCGGCCGCGATTTCGACTCCCGCGTCTCGAGCACCTCGCTGCTCGCGTAAATCGTGTCGCCTTCGAAGACGGGATGCGGCAGCCGCACTTCGTCCCATCCGAGGTTGGCGACGGCGTTCTGCGTCAGGGCGGTCACGGACTGGCCTGTGACGAGCGCCAGGGTGAAGCAGGAATTCATCAGCGGCTTCTTGAATTCGGTCTGCGCGGAATACGCCGCGTCGAAGTGAATCGGATTGGTGTTCATCGTCAGGCAGGTGAACCAGACGTTGTCGGCGGCGAGCAGTGTGCGGCCGAGCGGGTGTTCGTAGACGTCGCCAACCTCAAAATCCTCGAAGACTCGTCCCGTCCATCCTCTCTTGACGCCCATCAGATGACTCCCTCCCGCCGCCACGCGGCAATCGTGTCGCGCCCGACGCCGATCTCGCCGAGGATCGCGTCCGTGTGCTCGCCGAGCGAGGGAACGGCGCCCATCACCGGCGCGGCGTCCCGCATGCGGACCGGCGGGACGAGCGCGCGGATGTCCCCGCCCGGCGACGCAATCTCGCGCCAGCAGTCGCGCTCCGAGAGCTGCGGGTGTTCGATAAGACCGCGCGTGTCGTTGAGACGGCCGTATGCGATCGACGCCGTCTCGAGGCGGCCGATCAGATCGATCGCCGTGAGCGTGCCGAGGATGGACTCGACCGCGAGATGCAGCGCGTTGCGGTTCTTCACGCGCGCGGCATTCGTCGCGAACCGATCGTCGTCCGCCATCGCCGGCTGAGCAAGGACCTCGATACAGAAGCGGCGCCATTCGCGCGCGTTCTGAATCGCGATCAGGATCTCTGCGCGATCGTGCGTTCGAAACGGACCGTACGGTGCGATCGACGCGTGGCTCGCGGCGGTCCGCTTCAACGGATGTCCGTACGCGGCGTGATACATCGGAGCGCCCATCCATTCGCCGAGCGCGTCGAAGAGCGACACGTCGAGCGACGTGCCGCGGCCCGTCTCCCGACGCGCGAACAGCGCCGCCAGAATGCCGGAATACGCGTACATCCCGGCGGCGATGTCGGCCACCGAGATGCCCGCCTTGCACGGCGTCTCGTCGGTGCCGGTGATCGACACGAGTCCCGTCTCTGCCTGGACGAGCAGGTCGTAGGCCTTCTTGTCCGCGTATGGCCCGCCCGTGCCGTAGCCCGAGACGCTGCAGACGATCAGTTTCGGAAAACGCGCGCTCAGCGAAGCGGCGTCGATGCCGAGGCGTCCGCCGGCGCCCGGCGCGAGGTTCTGGACGAAGACGTCCGCCTTCCCGAGCAGCGTCGTCAGGACGCCGGCCCCCTCCGATCGCTTCAGATCCAGCGTCAGCGACTGCTTCGATCGATTCAGCCAGACGAAGTAGCTCGACTGCCCCTTGACGACCGCGTCGTAGCCGCGGGCGAAGTCGCCGCCGTCGGGCCGCTCGATCTTGATCACGCGCGCGCCGAGGTCGGCGAGCTGGCGCGTCGCGAACGGCGCGGCCACCGCCTGTTCGACCGCGACGACGGTGATTCCGTGGAGTGGAAGCATTCTCGTTCCACTCGGCTAAAGCCTCGCGCTCCGGATTTCATGGAGCGCGAGCCTTCAGGCGAGCGCCTCAATAAGATCTCGGCAGCCCGAGCACGTGCTCGGCGACGTACGCCAGGATCAGGTTCGTCGAAACCGGCGCGACCTGGTACAGGCGCGTCTCGCGGAACTTCCGCTCGATGTCGTAATCCTCCGCGAACCCGAAGCCGCCGTGCGTCTGGACGGCGACGTTCGCCGCTTCCCACGACGCGTCCGCGGCGAGCAGCTTCGCCATGTTCGCCTCGGGACCG
>DASQHH010000935.1:0-6206 GCA_035632195.1 Vicinamibacterales bacterium | reverse complement strand
GACGCCGGGCGCCTGGGAAGAAGCGCGCGCGCTCATCTGGGTGCACCGCAAGCGCCTCGCGCTCGGCCTGTTCCTGATGCTCGTCAACCGCCTGTCGGGCATGGTCCTGCCGACGACGACGAAGTATCTGATGGACAACGTGATCCAGCAGGGTCATTGGGAACTGCTGCCGACGCTGGCGCTGGCCGTCGCGCTGGCGACCACGGTCGACGCCGTGTGCTCGTTCGCGAATTCACAGGTGCTCGGCGTCGCCGCTCAGCGCGCCATCACCGAGATGCGCAAGGACGTCGAGGCGCACGTGATGCGGCTGCCGATTGGCTTCTTCGACAAGACGAAGAGCGGCATCCTGATTTCCCGCATCATGACCGATGCCGAGGGCATCCGGAACCTCGTCGGCACGGGTCTCGTGCAGCTCACCGGATCGATCCTCACTGCCGTCATCGCGCTGGGCGTGCTGCTCTACCTCAACTGGCGGCTGACGAGCGTGACTATCGTCATACTCGCCGCGTTCGGCGGCGGCATGGCGACGGCGTTCAACCGGCTGCGGCCGCTGTTCCGCGAGCGCGGCCAGATCAACGCCGAAGTGACGGGGCGCCTGGCCGAAACGCTCGGCGGCGTGCGGATCGTCAAGTCGTACACGGCGGAAAAGCGCGAGGAGCTCGTCTTCGCGAAAGGCGCGCACCGCCTCTTCCGCAACGTCGCGCAGTCGCTCACCGGCGTCTCCGCCGTAACGGCTTTCTCGTCCGTCGTCATCGGTTCCACAGGCATCGCGATGATGCTCATTGGCGGCAACTCGATCCGGAACGGGAGCATGACGACCGGCGATCTGGTCATGTACCTCGCGTTCACCGCGATGATGACGATGCCCGTCATCCAGCTCGCGTCGATCGGCACTCAGCTCTCCGAGGCGTTCGCCGGACTCGACCGCATCCGCGAGATCAAGAAGATGGCGAGCGAGGACCAGGAGGACGAATCGCGCGCGCCGCTGCCCGACGTCCGCGGCGAGGTGGAGTTCGACGACGTCACCTTCGAGTACAACCCGGGCGTGCCGGTGCTGAAGCACGTGGACTTCCGCGCGCCCGCCGGCTCGACGACGGCGCTGGTGGGCTCGAGCGGGTCGGGCAAGAGCACGCTCATCAGCCTGGTGATGACGTTCAACCGGCCGCAGCAGGGGCGCGTCAAGGTGGACGGCCACGACCTGACGGCGATCAAGCTGCGCGACTACCGCGGGCATCTCGGCGTTGTGCTGCAGGACAACTTCCTGTTCGACGGCACCATCGCCGAAAACATCGCGTACGCGAAGCCGCACGCGAGCCGCGACGAGATCAAGGCCGTCAGCCGCATCGCGCATTGCGACGAGTTCATCGAATCGTTCGAGCAGCAGTACGACACGATCGTCGGCGAACGCGGCGTGCGCCTGTCGGGCGGACAGCGCCAGCGCGTGTCGATCGCGCGCGCGATTCTCGCCGACCCGCGCATCCTGATCCTCGACGAGGCGACGTCGAGCCTCGACAGCGAGAGCGAAGCGATGATCCAGGACGGACTCAAGTCGCTCCGCAAGGGGCGGACGACGTTCGTCATCGCGCACCGGCTGTCGACGATTCAGAGCGCGGATCAGATTCTCGTGCTGGAGCAGGGCGAGATCGTCGAGCGCGGCACGCACGAGCAGCTGCTCGCGAAGAACGGACGCTACCGGCAGCTGTACGACAAGCAGTACCGGTTCGAGAAGGATCGGTTCATCAACCCGGGCGAAGACTTCACGCCGGAGCCGGAGAAAGTCGTCGCGGCCGGCGCCCGTGTGACGAACAACCTGTAGCTACCGCTCGGATCCGCCGCTCGCGATGACGCTGACTTCCTGACGGGCCAGCGCGCGCTGACGCCCGTCGTCGCCGATCAGAACGGCGCGGATCTCGTACGTGCCCGGCGGCAGGCTGCGGAACTCGAAAACGTTCGTCCGCGGCGCGCGCTCCCCCTCGAGTTCGATCGAGCTGCTGCGGAAGAAGTCTCCCGAGTCGGCGCTGACCTCGATGGCCCGGTTGTGCGTGTCGGCTGTGATTGTCGCGCGGACGACGAGCGTCGCGGGCGCGAACGCAACGGTGGGCGACGCATGGAGGCTGACCGGGTCCGGCGCGCCTGCGCCGAGAGGCATCGCGCCTGCCAGTATCAAGATTCCAACAAAACCTGCTCGCATTACCGCTCCTTCCAATCTGCCCCCGCCGCGCTCAGTGCAAGTCGAAGACCATCGAAACACGCGCGAAATATCCGGCGCCAATGCAGTAGGCTGAGTGTTCACGGCGGAGGTAGCGCATGGTGCGGCGTGCGATTGTGGCGAGTGCTCTTCCATTTCTGGTGCTGACGTCTACCCTTTCGGCGCGCGCGGGCGCCGAACGCACGACGTGGCTCGATGCGTATCGGGAGCCCGCGGCGCGAATCATCGGCGAAGCCGTCGGCAGCACGTTCGCCTGGCAGCGTCTCTCCGTCCTGACGGACTCGATCGGCAACCGTCTCAGCGGCACGCCGGCGCTGGAGCGCGCCGTTGCCTGGGCGGCCGCCGAGATGGTGCGCGACGGCCTCGAGAACGTGCACACCGAGAAAGTGATGGTGCCGCGCTGGGTGCGCGGCGCCGAGAGCGCGGAAATCGTCGCGCCGGCGCGGCATCCGATCGTCTTGCTCGGCCTCGGCGACAGCGTCGGCACCCCCGCGGACGGCGTTCAGGCGGACGTCGCCGTCGTCCACACGTTCGATGAGCTCGACGCGAAGGCGTCAACCGTGCACGGCAAGATCGTGCTGTTCAACGTCCCCTTCACCAATTACGGCGAAACAGTGCGGTTCCGGTCCGCCGGACCGTCGCGCGCCGCGCGCCTCGGCGCCGTGGCGATGCTGATTCGGTCGGTCGGCCCCGCCGGTCTGCGCACGCCGCACACCGGCGCGCTGCAGTACTCGAACGACGTGCCCAAGATTCCTTCAGCGGCCGTCTCCAGCGAGGACGCCGACCGCATTCAGCGCATGGCCGACCGCGGCGACAGAGTCGTCGTGAAGCTCTCGATGCAGGCGCATTTCGAGCCCGACGGCGAGTCCGCGAACGTCATCGGCGAGATCCGCGGCCGCGAGCTCCCGAACGAAGTCGTCGTGGTCAGCGGCCACCTCGATTCATGGGACGTCGGCGCCGGCGCGACCGACGACGGCGGCGGATGCGTGGTGAGCTGGGAGGCGCTGCGCATCCTGAAGAAGCTGAATCTGCGGCCCCGGCGCACCGTCCGCGTGGTGCTCTGGACCAACGAAGAGAACGGCGGCCGCGGTGGACTCGCGTACCGCGACCAGCACCGCGCCGAGCTGGCGAACCACGTCATGATGATGGAATCGGACAGCGGCGTGTTCCGTCCGCTCGGCTTCGGCTTTAGCGGCAGCGACCAGGCGCGGGAGAAAGTGCGCGCGATTGCCACGCTGCTGAGCGGCATCGGCGCCGACGAAGTGACGCCGGGCGGCGGCGGCGCGGATATCACGCCTGCGACGCAGGAGGGGCGGATCCCGGCGATGTCGCTCGAGGTGGACGGCTCGAAGTACTTCCTGATCCACCACACGCCGGCGGACACCATCGACAAAATTGATCCGATCGAGATGGCGAAATGCGCCGCGACGGTCGGCGTGATGGCGTACGTCGTGGCCGATCTGCCTGAGCGGCTACAATAGGTGGCGATGCATCCAAGGATTGTTGCGGCGGCTCTGGCCCTGGCGCTCTCGGGTTGCTCCACCTCCGCCCAGTCGCAGCGCCAGCCGCTGCCGACTGACGTCGTGGCCACCGTCGGTTCCCGCTCGATTACGCTCGCCGAGGCCGACGCCAAGGCGCTGCAGCAGCCGGCGTCGAATTACGGCGCGGTGAAGCTGGCCCAGGCGCTCTACCTGGCGCGCCGCTCGGCCATCGACGACATGGTCGCCGAGGTGCTGTTCGATCAGGCCGCAAAGGCGAAGGGCATCGAGCGCTCGGCGCTCGTCGAACAGGAGATCACGGCGAAGATTACGCCGGTCAGCGACGCAGACGTCAACGCGTGGTACGACGCGAACCGCGGGCGCGTGCAGGGCGCGACGCTGGAGCAGGTGCGCCAGCCAATCCGCCAGTATCTGACCCAGGAACGGATGCAGGAGGTCCGGACGCAGTATCTGGACACGCTGAAAGCGTCGACGCCCGTCCGCATCACGCTGGAGCCGCCGCGCCAGCAGGTCGCCGCCGCGGCCGGCAGTCCATCGAAGGGCCCCGCGAACGCGCCGGTCGAAATCGTCGAATTCTCGGACTTCCAGTGTCCGTTCTGCCTGCGTGCGCATCCCACGGTCACGCAGGTGCTGAACACGTACGGCGATAAAGTCCACTTCGTCTACCGGCACTACCCCCTGCCCGGACATCCGAACGCGCGTCCGGCCGCTGAAGCGGCGTCGTGCGCGGCCGAGCAGGGACAGTTCTGGCTTTACTACGATCGGCTGTTCGCCGACCAGACAAAGCTGGACGATGCCAATCTGAAGAAATCGGCCGCGGACCTCGGCATGGACGCCGCCCGGTTCAACGCGTGCGTCGATACACGCAAGTACAAGGCAGCGGTCGACGCCGACGTCGCGGCCGGTCAGGAAGCCGGCGTCGACGGAACGCCCGCGTTCTTCGTCAACGGCCGGCTGCTCAGCGGGGCTCAGCCCTTCGACCAGTTCAAGAAGCTGATCGACGAAGAGCTGGCAATGAAAAAGAAGTAGACGGGTCCTTTCGGACCCGCCTTACTTCTTTACTCCCGAGGTTCCCACCACCGACTTGTTGGCGTCCTGCGCCGCTTTCAGGTGTTCTTCGAGCGTCGGCAGCGTCTTGGCGGCGAACGCCTTGACCTCCGCGTCCTTGCCGGACTTGGACTCCACGCGGAACTCGTTCACGTCCTCGCGATGATCGGTCACCATCGCGCGCATGTAAGCGCGGTCGAACGCGGCGCCCGACAGCTTCGACAGCCGATCCCGGAGCGCCTTGTCCTTGGCGCTGAGGTCCGAGGGAACCGTCATGTTCTTCTGCTGCGCGATCGATTTCAGCTCGTCGTTTGCCTTGCTGTGATCGTCGACCATCCGCTGGCCGAACTTCTTGACCTCGTCGCTCGACGCTTTCTCGGTTGCGAGCTTGCCGAGCTCCACCTCGGCCATGCCGCCCCGCGCCGCCTTCGCGACGAAGGTCGTATCATTCGGCGCCTTCGCCGTCCGTTTTTTCGCCGTCCGCGCGAACGCCGGCGCCGCCGCCAGCCCGAGCACAACCGCGACAATCGCCGCCGATCGAACGATTTCTTTCATGGGGAGCCTCCTCAAAAGATGATCCTTCGAGGAAGTCGCAAGGCCGATGCCAGAGTTCTCTTACACGATCCGCAGAACGTAGAGGGCGGAGAACACAATCGCGAGGAGCGTCGCGAGCAGGCACGCAACGGCCATGAGCGTGTGGTCACCGCGCTCGCGGGTCAGCGGATTGAAGAACGCAGACATCAGATATCCGCCGATGAACCCGCCGGCGTGCGCATAGTTGTCGACGCCCGGCATGATGAGTCCCATGAAGAACAGCAGCGCCGCGTAGTAGCCCGCCTGGCCTCGAATGTACGAGCTGCCGCTCATCCGGCCGTAGTGCCACAAGGCGCCGAGCAGTCCGAATATCGACGCTGACGCGCCCATCGTGAACGGAGCGCCGCGCAGCACCGGGATCGGCAGGGCGAAATAAGTAAACGCCGCCGAGCTGAGCAGAAAACCACACGCGCCTGAGATCGTGTAGATGACGACCGTCCGCGCCGGCCCGATCACGTCGGCCGTCGCCGGCGCCAGATCGCGCACCCACATCATGTTGAACAGGATGTGCAGGAAGTTGCCGTGGAGCCAGCTCGCGCTGAGCACCGTCCACCACATACCGAATCTGAAGACGGGGTAGCCGCCGCTCATGCCGAAGATCAGCAGCGCGTTCTGGCTGGGCGGAAGAATCGACATGAGCCCGCCGCCAATGGGCTCAAGCTCACCCCTCATCGCGGAGACGAGCAGCGTCAGGACGTACAGCGCTGAGCAGGCGCCGATCACGATCGAGACGAAACCGAGATCCGCTCCGAGCTTCCGGAGCGCCGGGCCGAAGCCCCAGAGTCCCGGATTCGCGCGGCCGCAGGTGAAGCACCGGTCGTCACGAACGCCCACGAGCGAGCCGCACGACGGACAGA
>DASQHH010000934.1:0-1863 GCA_035632195.1 Vicinamibacterales bacterium | reverse complement strand
GCTCGACGAGCGCGGCCCGAGAACCAGAAGGCGTCCGCCCGCAGGACACGATGGCCGACGCCGCAAGCGTGAGCGCCACGAAGCCCGAACTTCGCATGAGTGCATTGTCCACGAATCGGTTCGTTTTATGATTCGTCACGTGATGCACGCGCTCTCGGCTGAAGCCTGCACGCTCCTTGACTGATGACCACCAGCGAAATTGTCGAGGCTGAAGGGCACCTGATCGACTCGCAGCTGCTCAACGCGATGTTCGATACCGTCGTCCGCCACGACGGCGCGTTCGAGGTGCTCGAGTTCCGCATCGGGCGGACCAACGATGAGCCGTCGTTCGTCTCGATGCGCGTCAGTGCGAACGGCGACGAGGCGCTCGGCGGGCTCCTGGAAGAGCTCGTCACGCTCGGCTGCCGCGTCGCGCGCGTCGAGGACGCGCACCTGGTCGTCGCGGACCGCGACGGCTGCGCGCCCGAGGATTTCTACTCCACGACGAACCACCAGACGTTCGTGCGCGTCGGCGGCGCCTGGCTCGCCGTGGCGGAGCAGCGAATGGACGCCGCAATCATCATTACCCCTTGGACCACTGCCCCCCGGTCCGGCGAGGGCGCTCGCGCATCCTGCCGCAAGCTGCGCAACATCCGGCGCGGGGACCTCGTCGTCTGCGGCGTGCAGGGCGTCAAGATCCTGCCGGAGTTCCGCGCCCGCGATCGCCTCGGCTTCGCGTTCATGACCAACGAGATCTCGTCCGAACGGCGCGTCGAAGTCGGAGTCGCGCGCATCGCCGGGATGATGAAGGAAGCGAAGGCCGCCGGCGAGCGCATCGCGTTCGTCGCGGGGCCGGTCGTCGTTCACACCGGCGGTGGCGCGTACTTCTGCGATCTCGTCCGCCGCGGCTTCGTCGACGTGCTCCTCGCCGGCAACGCGCTCGCGGTCCACGACGTCGAACAGGCGCTCTACGGCACGTCGCTGGGCGTCGACCTCGAGACCGGCCGGGCAATCGAGGGCGGACACCGGCACCACATGCGCGCGATCAACGCCATCTTCCGGGCCGGCGGCCTGAAGCCCGCGGTCGCGTCGCGCGTGCTCAAGTCCGGCGTGATGTTCGAGTGCATCACGCACGGCGTCGACTACGTCCTCGCCGGCAGCATCCGGGACGACGGTCCGCTGCCGGACACGGTGATGGATCTCGTCGCCGCGCAGGATCGCTACGCCGAGGCGCTGAAGAATGTGTCGCTGGTGCTCGTGCTGTCGTCGATGCTGCATGGCATCGGCGTCGGCAACATGCTGCCGTCCTGGGTGAAGCTGGTCTGCGTCGACATCAATCCGGCGGTCGTGACGAAGCTCGCGGACCGCGGATCGTCGCAGACGATCGGCGTCGTCACCGATGTCGGATTGTTTCTGCGTCAGCTGGCGTCGGCCCTGACGTGACGGCGGGCGCTACGCGCTTCGGAAATCGCCGCCTGGAACCGATCGCAGCGCCCGCTCGACGGCGGCGGCGTCGCGGGGCATCTCGACGCCGACGAGGATCTTGCCGTCGGTCACCCCCGAGTCGTACATCGCCGGCATCTTCCGCGCGAGCCCGCCGGTCACGATCAGCGTCGCGACCGCCGACAGAATCCCGCCGAGCATCGTCAGCTCGAACATGACGATCAGGTTCGGCCACCAGGCGACGATCGGCATGTTTCCGGTCGGCAGCGGCCAGGCCAGCTCGGTCATGCGCGTCAGCCACGTCGCGATCGCGAGACCGGCCACGCCGCCGGCGCTCGCGATGTACCAGATGAGCGTTCGATGGTTGATGGAGCTGAACTCGAAGTCCTCCATCGGCTCGGACGTGATGACGGCGATGTCGGCGTCGGCGACGCCGGCGGA
>DASQHH010000933.1:0-7152 GCA_035632195.1 Vicinamibacterales bacterium | reverse complement strand
CAGTCGCAGACCGGAGGAATCCATCAGTGAAAAGCGTTCGCTCGCTCCTTATTCTTTCGTCTTTCGTCCTTCTTATCGCGGCGGTCGCCGCAGCTCAGGAAACGACCGGCACGCTTTCGGGCCGCATCGTCGACGCACAGGGGCTTGCCGTTCCCGGCGTCACAGTCACCGTGACTGGACCGCAGGGCGCGAAAACCGCCGTCACCGACAGCGAAGGGCGGTTCAACATTCCGTTTCTGACGCCTGGCGCCTACACTGTCCACGCCGAGCTGCAGGGATTCAAGCCGGTCGACCGGCCGAACGTCCAGGTGCGGCTCGGACAGTCTGTCGAGATTCCGCTGACGATGCAGGTCGGCGCGTTGACCGAAACCGTGCAGGTCACGGCGGCGCCTCCAACGGTCGACACGTCCAGCACGACGATCGGCGCGAATCTCGACAGCAACACGCTGTCGCGGCTGCCGGTCGGACGGCGATTCAGCGACACGCTGTATCTCGCTCCCGGCGTGAGCACCGGCGGCGACGTGGGCTCTGCGAATCCCTCCGTCGAAGGCTCCAGCGGTCTCGAGAATCAGTACGTCGTCGACGGCGTCAACATCACCAACGGCGGCTACGGCGCGCTCGGCTCTTATTCGATCGTCTTCGGCTCGCTCGGCAACGGCACGCCGTACGACTTCATGCAGGAAGTACAGGTGAAGACCGGCGGCTACGAAGCCGAGTTCGGCCAGGCGACCGGCGGCGTGATCAACGTGGTGACCAAGAGCGGGTCGAACGATCTGAAGGGCAGCGTGTTCGGCTACACGCGGCCGCACTCGCTCGAGTCGACGTACGACACCGTGCACAGCGTCGAAGGCACGGTCAACCGGACGGGCGCGCAGTTGAACGACGTCGGCGCCGCGGTCGGCGGGCCGCTTCTCCACGATCGGCTGTTCTTCTTCGGCGCCTACGATCCGCAGTGGCAGACCGACACGTTCATCGCGCCGAGCGACCATCCGCTCTTCAGCCTCGGCAACGTCGATCGCGATCGGCGCGTCCAGAACTACGCCGCAAAGGGGACTCTGCAACTCGCCAGCGGTCATCGTCTCGATGCGTCGTTCTTCGGCGATCCAGCGGTTGGACCGATGGGCATCCAGCGGACAGCGGCGCTGCTGAACCAGAGCAAATCCGGCTACAGCTCGCTCAACTACGGCGGCCACAACCAGACCGTGCACTACGACGGCGTCATCGGGTCGCACTGGCTCGTCGACGCTTCGATCGGCCGCGCGCTGAACAGCATTCTCGAGACGCCGCAGGCCAACCAGTGGGAGACCATCGACTTCCGCGTGACGCCGAACATACGTGCAGGCGGCCTCGGCTTCTACGAGGCCGGCAACCGCAGCAACAACTGGCAGTATCAGGCCAAAGCCACGAACATCTTCGACGCCGCCGGCCAGCACCAGATCAAGTACGGCTTCGACTACGAGAACCTCGATTACAACCAGCTGAGTCAGTACTCGGGTCCGACGTTCCTCGCCCCGAACGGTCAGCAGACGGCGACCGGCGCCGTCGTCGACATCCTGCCCGATCCTTCGTTCGGGACGATCTACCACGTGACGCGCGCGAGCCTGACGTCGGCGCGCGTGACGGGGCAGCACTACGGTGCGTTCTTCGCGGAAGACGAATGGAAGATCGGCAGTTCGCTGACGATTAAGCCCGGCGTGCGGTATGAGCAGGAGACGCTGAGCGGAACGCTCGTCCAGGGGTTCTCGCTGAAAAACAACTGGGCGCCGCGGCTCGGCATCGTGTGGGATCCGACGCACGAGGGCAAGGGCAAGGTCTTCGCGAACTACGGCCGCTATTACGCGCGCGTGCCGAACGACCTCGCCGCTCGCGCGCTGTCGGCCGACGCAACGATCACGGCTGACTTCTTCGACGCCAACCTCACGAAGCCGGTTCCCAACGGCACTCCGACCGTTACGGCGGCCGGCACGACCACGACCACGCATTTCACGCTGCTCGGCGGGGGCGCGGACGACATCGACCCGAACGCGAGGTTGAGCTACTACAACGAGTGGGTGCTGGGCACCGAGTACTCGATCGCGCAGGGACTCGACGTCGGCGTCCGATTCGTGCACCGTGACATCGGCCGCGTACTGGAAGATATTCAGCCGTATCCGATGGACGCGACTTCCCTCGGCCTTCCGGGCGGGGCGACCGCGAACTACGTGCTCACGAATCCCGGACCGTCGACCGCTGTCGTAGAAGACGCACCGGGATTTCCGAACATCTCGTTCGAGACGCCGGTCCACAACTTCAACGCCGTCGAGTTCACGGCTAACAAGCGGCTCAACAACAACTGGTCGCTGCAGTCTTCGTATCGCTGGTCACGGCTGACCGGCAACTTCGAGGGCTTCTTCCGCAACGACAACGGCCAGTCCGATCCGGGCATCACGTCGCTGTACGATTACCCGACGAACGACCCGAGCTACACGGCGATCGGCGCCCAGCAGTTCGGCTACCAGGGCGATATCCGGTTCCTCGGTTCGGCGGGCGACGGTCCGTTGCCGCTCGACCGCACGCACGACATCAAGCTGTACGGCACGTACGCGCTTCCGATGGGATTGGATGCGTCCCTCGGCATGGAACTGGAATCTGGCGCCCCGCTGACGGCGTTGGCCGCGCATCCGGTCTACGGAAACGGCGGCGAAATTCCTCTCACGCCGCGCGGCGCCGGATTCCAGACGTCGGACGGCCTCCTGACGCGGACGCCGTGGACCAAGCCGATCAACGCCGAGGTGTCCTACAACCTTCGGCTCGGGCCGCGCAATCTCCAGCTGATTGGCGACGTGTTCAACCTGTTCAACTCGCAGACGGTGCTCGAGTACGACACGTTCTCGGAGCTTGCGTTCGGCGTGCCGAATCCGGACTTCGGCCGCGCGGGCGTGTCGGGCGTCGTCGGCGGACAGCAGTTCCAGTCACCGCGGCAGTTCCGGCTCGGCGCCCGCTTCGAATTCTAGACGGTCGCCCTCACTGCTGCTCTTCCGGCGGTCTGACCGCGCGGAACGCCCGGAAGAGCAGCAGGTCGTACACAATCTTCAGTGTGCCCGCCAGGTAGAACGGCACGTCAATCAGCGACGGGTGCGAGAACAGGAGTCCCGCGAACAGCGGGCTGATAGCGGCGCCCGTCGTTCTCGCCACGCCGGTAATTCCCGACGCCGCGGACCGCTCCTCCGGCGACACGACGGCCATCGTGTAGGACTGCCGCGTCGGCACGTCCATCTGGCTGATGCTGAAGCGGAGCAGCAGCATCGCCGACGCCAGCGGCAGCGTCGGCATCACCGGAATCAAAATCAGCAGCACGTTCGAAGGCAGGTGCGTGAACACCATCGTATTGATGAGGCCGATGCGCGACGCGAGGCGCGACGCGAGCAGCGCGGAGATGCCGGCGAGGACATTGGCGGCGAAGAACAAAGAGCCAAGCGTCCGCGGATCGACGCCCCAGCGCAGGTAAAACCAGTACGCCGCAAAGCTCTGCACGACGAAACCGCCGCCGAACGAATCGAGCGAGAAGAGCGCCGAAAGCTTCGCGACGACCGCGCGCGAGTGCGTCAGGCCTGATAGTCGCGCAATCGTCGGCCCGTCGATCGCGCGGGTGGACGCGACCTCCACCGCCGGCGACACGATCGCGACGATGATCGCGATCGCGACGCCGATGCAGGCGTAGGTGATGACCACCGCGCGGTAGCTCGCAACCGGCGTCCAGGACTGCTCGAGCGCGTGGGTCAGGAAACCGGCCGTCAGCGCCCCGAGCGCCGTCGCGACCGATCCCGTCAGCGTGTACCACGCGAACACTTCGGTCCGATCGCGTCCTGGCACGACCTGGGACAGCGCCGCCTGTTCGACCGGCAGGAACGGTCCGACCTCCTGTCCGCTCGGGCTGATGACGCCGATGGTGCCGGCGACGACGAGGAGCCACATCTGCCGCGTGAGGGCGAACACGATGCCGGCGCCCGTCATCAGCGCCGCCCCGGCCCAGAGAATCCGCCGCCGTCCGATGCGGTCCGCGCGCGTCGTGAGGTAGACGGAGACGAGCGTGTCGCCGAGCAGCGTCGCCGTCAGCAGGACGCCGGTGTCCGACTCGGACAGTCCGAGGCCGACGAGATAGAGCACAAGGACCACGGAGAGCGCGCCATACGCGAAGAGGCGGCAGAAGCGTGTGGCGAAGAGCAGCCACGAATCCCTGGTCAGGTGTCGAAGCGCGCGTACCACTCCGTCAGATTACGACGGCGGCGGCGATTGCAGCGATGGCTTGGCGGGCCGTGCGGAGACCCTGATAGAGACGCAGCGTCCGGTCGTACGGGCCTTCGTACTCGACGCTGAAGCCGCCCGCGTATCCGCCCGCAATCAGCCGTTTGATGGCCGGCGTCAGGTCGATGCGGCCGGCCCCGAACTCGCAGAAGTGTCCCTCGCTGTCGATGCCTTTGAGGTGGACGTGCGCGACCAGCGGGGCGACAACGTCGAGGGCGGCGAAGCTGTCGACGCCGGCGTGCTCGAAGTTGATCGGATCGTAGTTGAGCCGCGCGTTCGGACGGTCGACCGCCTGCAGCACGTCGCGGCACACCTCGGGCCGTGACGAGGCGCCGTCGTGATTTTCGAAGGCGAACAGCAGGTCCGGGTTCGGCCCGACGACGCGGCGGATGTTCACAGCGGCGTCCTCGATGGCCCGCGGCGTCGCGCGCTCGACCGGCAGACGCCCGAAGAACAGCCGCATGCGATCGACGCCGAATCGCCGCGCGAGCGCGATCTGCCGCGTCACCGAGCCAAATGTCACCTCGGCTTTTGCGCCCGTGTCGAAGAAGTCGCACCAGCCGCCGGACACCATCCAGACGCGCTGGCGGTTCGCCGCGAGCGCGCGCTCGACCGCGTCGACCGGCGTCTCCTTGTCGACAATGTGATTGAGGTTCAGATCGA
This sequence comes from Vicinamibacterales bacterium, assembly GCA_035632195.1. GTDB lineage: Bacteria > Acidobacteriota > Vicinamibacteria > Vicinamibacterales > CAVVIG01 > DASQHH01. The sequence goes on along the minus strand of DASQHH010000933.1, from coordinate 2,205 downwards.
GGTCGCGCAGGCCGAGCTGCGCGAAGCCCTCCAGCGACGCCACCAGCGCTTCGTGCTTGTGGGACGTCGTCGACGGGATGACGAAATGCGGCTGCATCACACCGGATCGAACGTCAGGCTCTTCTTGTACGCCGAGTCGACGGTCTCCGCCATGCCCCAGTACTTGAACTCGGCGTGGCGGCCAACGTATCGAAGGTTCGGAATCTTCTTCCCGCGGTCGAGATACGCGTAGTACGTCGCGAACGCTTCCTTCGACTGCTGCGGATACGCCTTCTCGGCAAAGAGATTGTGCTCGATCGCGTAGCCGATCGTGTTCTTCGGGAAGCACGCCGCCGCACCTGGCAGCACCGGCACCTCGATCAGGATCAGCGTGTCCGGACTCTCGTAGCGCGTGATGACCTTCATTTCGGTCACTCGCGTATGGAACTCGCACGACGAGTAGTGCAGCGATTCCGCGCCCTCTGGGAAGGCACTCGCCAGTCCGGGAATGAGCAGCGGGATCATCATCCGGCCGGTGTAGGGGAGTGTGTCTTCACCCCACAGTCTGTCGACGTCAATCGAGCAGAACACAGTGTGGTAATCGCTGAAGTAGTACTTGTCTCCGCTCTCGGTTCGGACGTACGGCTTCTTGTGCTCGTCTTCGATGCGCGCGATGGTGTCGCGGACGATGCGCGCGCGCGTCACCATCTTGTCCCACACCTGGTTCCAGCCGCCCTTGGGATACACCTGGAACTTGACGCCTCTGCCGAGCGTGTGGTCCTCGAGCTTCAGCGGGTCGTAGCCCGTGACCTTCTGCGTGGTCGGCGGCCCGCTTTTCTCGCTCTGGAACCGATCGGCCCACACCATCGACGTCTCGAGCTCGTCGCCGGGGATGTTCCACATCTTCCAGGTGTAGTTCGCCATGAACTTGCCGTACAGCGTTGGGCCGAGCGCGGCGGTGAAATAGTCGGCGAATGTGCACTGGCCGATCTCCGGGAGCTGCGGCTCGATCAGCTTCAACGCGGCGTCGCGGTTGACTCGAAGCTCACGCTCGATCTGATCGCGCTCGGGCATCTGCGAGACATCGGCGTAGTGGACCGGGTAGCGGTACTTGCGACGGTCCGACTCGACGTAAGTGAACAGACGCCGGTCGATGTAGTAGAGCTCGTTGTTCGTCAGCGCGACGATCGTCGCGTTGATCGGATTCTCTGGCCCGCCGGGCCAGAACCAGATGTGCGGGCCGAACTCGTACGGATGCCCGCCGTAGGTGCACGTGCGCGCGAGGCCGCCGACCTTGGAATTCTTCTCGAGAATGGTGACGTCGTAGCCGCGCTCGCCGAGGTAGTACGCCATCGACGCGCCGGCGACGCCGCCGCCGAGGATCAGGATTCTGTTGTTGGCTGTCACGAGTGGTTAACCAAGTCGTTGTTCTTTCATCCAGCGGACGGTGTAGCAGTTGGGACGATCGACGAGCCGGCCGTCGCGATACGCGGACGCGAGCTCGGCAACGGCGTCGCCGATGCGGCGCTTCGGCGTGAAGCCGGCCGACGCCAGCCGATCGGAGCAGAGGCGGTACGACCGCGGATCGTCGGACGGCGTCGTGACGATCTCCGCAGGGATCGCGGACGCAATGGCACAGGCGATCTCGCGTACCGTCAGGTTCTCGTAGGCGGCGTTGTAGACGCCGGCCAGCCGCGTGTGCAGCGCGAACAGGTACAGATCAACGAGGTCGTCGATGTGGATGTTCGGGCGCACCTGCGCGCCGCCGAAAACCGTCATCTTCTGCTTCGTCAAGGCCTGCATCGTCAGGCCGTTGACGGTGAGGTCCAGCCGCATGCGCGGCGACAGCCCGCACACCGTCGCCGGTCTGAAGATCGAAACGGCCATCCGGTCCGCGTAGCTGAGAAGCACGCGTTCGGCGACCATTTTCGTCTTGTTGTAGTTCGAGATCGGCATCAGATCCAGGTCCTCGGTGATGCGCAGTTCGTTGCGCACGCCGTAGACGGCGCCCGAGGACGGGAAGACGAATTGCCGGACGCCCGCCCGGGCGGCTCTGTCCGCGAGCCGCATCGTCGAGAGGACGTTGACTTCCCACGACGACGAGGGGTTCAGATCGGCGGCGGGATCGTTCGCGATCCCGGCGAGATGGAAGATTGCCTCGACGCCCGAGACGTCGATGGCGTCGGTGTCACGCACGTCGGCAATCGTGACGCGCATCCGCGGATG
>DASQHH010000932.1:0-3174 GCA_035632195.1 Vicinamibacterales bacterium | reverse complement strand
ACGCGTGGCGGCGTTGACCACGAGCGGCATCGACCGCCGGTTCGCCGTCGGACCGCGCCACAGCGCCCGGTCTGCGATGGAATGGGCGCGCGCGTTCCTCGCCGACGCGCAGCCGTACACCGACGCGCTGACGACAGCGGGCCTGCCTAAGCAGGTCCTGACGGACTTGCCGGGCCAGGTCGACGCGCTCGACAAGGTGCTTGCGGACGAGCAGGTCGGCCGCAAGAAGCACGTCGACGCGCGTCAGTCGCTGGGTTCGGTGATGCGAGCGCGGGCGAAGACGATGCGCGGCCTCGACACCATCGCGCGCAGCGTGTTCCGGACCGATCCGGACAAGCTGGCGGCCTGGAAGCACGCGCGCCGCGTGGGTCCGAAGGAGAAACCGGCGGCCCCGGCCCCAACGGTTCCTGCAGCATCGACGGGCACGGAGACGAAAGCCAGTTAGGCTGATTCGCGCTGGAGGGTGCGCGTCACGCGAGCGCGGCAAGCCACTTCTTGTCGCGCTTGCGTGATGCGCGCTCGCGGGCGCTCACGCCCTCTTTGTCCTTGATGTCCGGCGACGCGCCGCGCTCGACCAGCCACGCGAGGAACGCGGGATCGAACTCCTTCTCGATACCCCAGTGCAGAGCGGTCCGGCCTTTCTTCTCCTGGACGTTCAGCTTCGCGCCTCTCTGCGCCAGGAACTTTGCCGCGTCGAAGTTCCTCCACATCCATGCGGCCAGAAAAGGCGTCACGCCGGCGACCTGCTCGATATCCGCGCCGGCCTTCAGCAGCAGGTCGAGGTGCGCGGGACTGTTCCACCACGCCGCCGCAAACAGCCCGCCGCCGGGCGCTTTCCGGACGTCCGCGCCGCGCTTCAGCAGCAGCTTGATCAGTGTCGTGTTGCGCCCGCGCGCGACGGCAAAGAAGAGCGCGGTGCACGTGTCCCGGTCCGGCGGCGTTTGTGAGTCCACGTCGAGTCCGCGATCGAGCAGGAGATTGACCATCTTCGCGGACTCCGCCTCGCCCATCCCCAGGTCCGCGCACGGAGCGGAACAGGCGAGATGGAGCAGATTGCGTCCCCGCTGGTCCGTGACGGTCAGCAGCGCGGGCTTCGCGCCGAGCAGCGTTCGGACGGCGCCCAGGTCGAGCTGCTTGACTGCTTCGATGATGCGTGTCTTCGACATGGTCCGTGTAGTCGGGAGTCGGTAGTCGGAAGTCAGTAGTCAGTCCGTAGTCGGGAAGGCGGGAGTCGAGTCGGTAGTCAGTAGTAGTCGGTGGTCATCAAAAGAACTCGTTGATCGCTACCGACTCGACTACCGACTGCTGACTCGACTACCGACTAGGGACTCCCGACTGACTACTGACTCTCGACTACTGACTCCCGACTACTGAGATGACGGCCGAATCGCCTGCGGGAGCGGCCGCGCGGGCAGCGGCGTGAAGAACCGGTCCATGAACGTCGGCGTCGTCGCCTTGGGATTCCAGCCCAGGCGCATGACGTTCAGGTGGATCGGCCGGCGCCCGAAGGCCAGGGCCTCGTAGCAGCTCCACATGTAGACGTCGATCTGCCGCCCTTGCACGGCCGGGCCGGTGTCGAGGACGGTGTATATCCCGTTGTATTTGGGCAGACCCGTGTCGATTTCGATGACGGACCCTACCGGCAGCAGCTCGGGGTCGGCCGCGGCAATCCCCGCCTGCACCGCCACGCCGGCCGTTGTCGTCAGCCCCTTGCAGTAGGCGGTGGCGCTGAAGGCCAGGCGGGCTCCGGGCGAGGGCAGGGCAGTGCTTTCGCGCAAAACTGCGTTCCGGGCCGCGTATTTGGAGTCCAGCGCGGTCACCTCGTACAGTGACGCGAAGACGCCCGAGACGACGACGGCGACGAAGGTCTGCCGCCAGAACCGGCCGGACAGGATCATCTGGTCGAGCATTGCATACTGCAGGGCTCCAGCGCAAAAAGCGTCAGTTTCAATTCTGTTAGTGCATATGAGTAAAGACAAGCCCGGCCGTTTCGACCTTCAGGCGCTGTTTGGCGCGCTCGACGCTCAGCGCCGCGCGCGCGGACTGACGTGGGCCGCCGCTGTCAGGGACATGAGCGGGCCTTTCGCCGGAGGGGGCTCGCGACGGCTCGCCGTCTCGACGGTTACGCGCCTGCGCACCCAACCGGTGGCGGAGGGAGACGGCGTCCTGCAGATGCTGGGGTGGCTCGGCGGAACGCCGGAAAGCTTCGTGCCCGGGTGTCCGGTCGAAGCGGTCCCGCTGCCTGCCGTCGCGCCCGACAGCACTCGGCGGGTGCTTCGGATGGACACCCGCAAGCTGCACGCGGCGGTCGACGCGGCGCGCGTCAGCCGTGGCCTCACATGGGACGAGGCGGCGAGGGAGATTGGCCGCTGGTCGGCGGGCTCGCTCGCGCACTTGTCGAAGGGCGGCCGCACCGGGTTCCCGCATGTAATGCGCATCACGGCCTGGCTCGGACGTCCGCTCGCGGACTTCGTCCGCCTCACGAGCCGCTGAACAATCAGGCCTTCGGACGCTGGTGCTGGTGAATGATGTCGGTGAGGCGCCGCCGGCTCGTCACGAATGCCAGCGCGACGAAGTAGGACGCGGCAGCCATCAGCAGCGCGCCAATCGTCGAGCCCACGATGTAGGGCACTGTCAGCGGCTCCATCAGCAGCATCAGCCGGTGCCAGAACGCGCCGTCGAACATCGACAAATCGAATAGCGCGCGAAGCGCCGTCTTGAAGCGCTCAGGACCGCCCGGCAGGCGCTCGCCGGTGATCTGCGTGCCAAGCCAGGTGACCGTCGCGTAGTAGGGCGCGAGCGTCAGCGGGATGTTCGAGTAGACGCCGAGCAGCACGGCAACTCGATTCAGGTTCAGCAGAAATGCGAACAGGATGCCGAGCACGGTGTGAAGGCCGAGGAACGGCGAGAAGCCGAAGAACACGCCGAGCGCAAACGCGGCGGCGGTGCGCTCGGGCGAGTCGTCGATGTGCAGGAGCTGGCCCAGAATCCGGCGGGCCCACGTGCGCGTGAACTCAATCATGGCGCTCGGAAGTGGCCGTATCCGGCGGGCATCGGCCGTTCGACACCCGCGAGAGTGAAGACGACGGCGCGTTTCTCGGTGCACCGGCCGATGCGGGTCAGGGGCACACCCCCGTGGCGCATCGCCGCCGACAGCCGGCGCCGCGTCCGCGG
>DASQHH010000931.1:0-19515 GCA_035632195.1 Vicinamibacterales bacterium | reverse complement strand
GCTTCCTGCAGCGCGAAGTCGAGCTGCGCCGCCTTCTCGGACACGTGGTCGATGACCGCCTTCTTTTCGCTGAGGGTATCCAGGTTGATCCGAACGTCTTCGAGCAGGTGCGTTATCGCGTTCGTCTTGGTCTGCACCTCGTCGACCACCTTGCGGCGGGCGTCGATGGCGGCGATCCGGTCGTCCGTCTCGCCGATCTTCGAAAGCAGTTGATCCACCTGGGTCTTGAGTGCGGCGATCTCGCCGCGCCGCTCGGTCACGTGCGCGAGGTCGGCTTTACTGCGGGCGCTGATCGCGTGAACTTCACCGACTTCGGACTTGACGGCCGAGACCAGCTGGTCGCGGGCGGCTATCGACTGAATCTTCTGATCGATCGCATCCGACAGCTGCTTCAACTCGCCCATGCGCGACTCGACCGCTGCCAACTTCTTCTCGCCGAAGGCGAGCTGCGTGCGGCGCTGCTCGAGTTGCTGGAACATCTTCTCGGCGCGCGCGAGCTGGTCTTCCGATGCCTGGATCTGCGACACCGCCTCGCGCTGGCGGCTGTGCACCCGATCCAGCTCGCCCAGCAGCTCGTCCTTCAGCGCCGCCGAGCGCGCGATGTCTTCCGACAGGCTTTGCATCTGCCGCGTGCGGTCGGCAACCTCCGTCGCGATCTGCTTGCTGGCCGCCACGAGCTCCGCAAATCGCCGCTGATGGTCCGCGATCGTCGCCTCGTCGTGCGCGATGGCGCCGATCCCCTCGTGCGCGGCCGCGATGTCCTTCTTGAGGACGTTCAGTTCGGCGACGAGCGGCACGAGCTTCTGCTGCATCTGCCTGACGCCGTCGACCTTGTGCTGCGCGTCGACCATCTGCGCCTGCAGGCCGTCGCACGCAGTCTTCAGCGTGTCCAGCTCGGCGCGGCGGGCAAGCTGCGCCTGCAGCTTCTGGTCGACGTCGCCGCTGAGCGCGTTCAGGGCGTTCAGCCGGCCCTCGAGCCCCTCGACGAACGGAATCCGCGCCGAGACGCGCGAGACGTTCGCGTCGAGATCGACGACCATTTCGTGGAGCTTGGTCGCCTTCTGCGTTCCTTCCTCGACGAGGGCCATCTTGCCGAGAATGGCCTGCATCTTCGCGTCGAGCTCGGGTGCGCGCGTGGCCATCGCCGTCATGCGCTCGGCGAACGCTTCGAGCGCCGTCCGGTCGGAGGCGAGCTTGTCGCGCAGCTGCGCGATCTCCGCGTGCGACTTGTAGAACTCCTGAATCTCCTTGCGCAGGGCCTCGAGGTCCTGCCGGCTCCGGCCGAGCGCGTCCATCTGCGTCGTCGTCTTCTTCGCGAGCGCGTCGACCTCGCCGAGCCGCTCGTGCAGCGCCTCGAGCGAGGCCTGCTTCTTCGACAGCTCGTCGCCCTGCGCGAACAGCGTCTCGTACCGCTTGGACAGCGTGTCGACGCTCTGCGAGAGCGCCGCGACGTTCTTGTCGCGCGCGGTCAGCGCGTTCATCCGCGATTCGGCGTCGCCAACGGCGGTAGTCAGCGCGCCGACCCGCTCGTCGAACGCCTCGAACTCCTTTTTCCGGACGCCGAGCATGTCGACCTGGGCCCGGACGATGTCGAGGAGCTGCGTGGTGTCCTTCGAGAGCCGGTTATTCTCGCGTTCGGCTTCGCGGCGGGCGGCGTTGGCGGCGTCGACGAGCGCGCCGGTTTCCTGCCCCAGCTTCTCGGCGCGCGCGACGGCCTCCTCGGCCTTGGCCGCCTGCTTCATCGCCTCGGTCAGCTTGGCGATCTGCGCGTCCATCTGCCAGACCATCTCGCTGACGCGGTTCACCTGGACGACCGCGTGCTCGACCGCCTTCTGCTGGCTCTCGAGCGCCTTCGCCTTGTGGGTGACGTGCTCGGAAAGCGCGTTGAGCGATCCGAGCCGCTCTTCGGTGCTCTTGCTCAGCTCGTGGAGTTGCTGCAACGGCACGAGCTTCTTCTCCAGCTCCTTGACCGTCGCCATGGCGCTGCCGGTGTCCTCGCGCGACTCGCGCGCCGTCTCGCGGATCTTCGCGTAGTCCTGCGTCAGTGTCGCCGCGATGTTGCGGACCTGGTCGAGCTCGGTCTTGACCGTCGACGTCGCAGCCAGCGAGGCCTTCGAATCCGTCTGCGCCTCGCGCATCTGCCCGCGCAGTCCCTCGAGCGCCGCGTATTCCTTGCGCAGCGTGTCGAGGCCCGCCTGCGTCTGCAGCGCCTGCGACGAGAGCTGCTGCACCGCCTCACGATGCTTGCGCAGCTCACCGTCCGGCCCGACGGCCTTGAGCGTGGTGTCCTCGATGCGCTTCAGAACTTCGTCGAGCGTCTTGACCCGCTTGTCGAATGCGTCGAGCAGCTTCGACTGCGCGTCGATGGCGGTCAGCCGCTTCGACAGATCGTCGAGGCGGGACGCCACGCCGGTCGCCTTCTCGTTCACCTGCTCCACCGACTGGCTCAGCGGAGCGAGCTTCGCGCCGCGCGTCGTCAGGGAGGTGATCATCGCGCTGAGCGCGCTGCGCTCCTCGCGCGCCGTCGCGATCAGCGTCTCGAGATCGATCGTCTGCGCCTGCAGGTCCTTGCCGCGGCCGCCGGTGATGTTCTTGAACGCATCCAACATGGGTCTCTCCTCAGAACGAAGCGCCTGTTATAGACGGTCCCTGCGCGCGCGGACCATCAGATACACGAGGGTCGCGGCAATCGCGGCTCCGCCTGCCACCAGCGCGACGCCCGCGTAGGTGACCGGCCCGGGCGGCGGCGGAACGCGTGCCTTCGCGTCCGCCGAAGTGGCGCGCCGTCGGGCAAGCTCCAGCACGAGGCTCTCCTCGCCACGCGCCATGGCCCACCGGTGGTTCGCCGAAAAGACGGGTTTCAGCAGGAATGATAGCGTCCGGAGTATCGGCTTCTCCGCGCGAATCCGCCAGTCGTACTCGATATCGACCGACCCGCCGTCCTGCCTGAAGATCCAGACACCCACACCCTCGAAGTCCCCGCTCGCAACAATCGTGAATCCAGATGGATAGCGGGATTCGACGACCTCGAATTCCCACGCCAGGGTGTACGGCAGCCAGCCTTTGGTGTGGAGGCGAACCCTTCGGCCGCCCCCGTCGCGGCCACCGGGCCGCCGCTCCTCGACGGACAGATACACGGACGGCCACCAGCGGCTCAATGCCAGCGGGTCGCCGAGGACGTCGGCGACCTCGCCGCACGTCCCCTCGACCCGCCAGACTGTCGTGAAGTGGTACTCGTTCACGGCGTGGGAGGGCCGGGCAGCTTTCGGCCGTCGACGCCGACGAACGTGATGTCCTTGTACCCCGCGAGCTGATCCTTCACCTTCGCCCAGTCGCCGACGACGACGATGACGGAGTTGTCGGAGCCCAGCAGCGTCTGCGCTCCGGTTCTGACCTGCGCGGGCGACACCGCCGCGATCTTGGCGCGGAACGTTTCGGGGTAGTCCTTCGGCAGCCCGAAGATGTACACATTATTCAGCGTCGTCGCCAGTCCCGCCTGCGTCATCGTCTGGATCGGGAACACGCCGCGGATGTACGACTTCGCGCCCTGCAGTTCGGCGCCATCGCTTCCCTGTGCGCGGAACGCGTCAATCTCCTTGAAGACCTCGGTCAGCGTCGGACCCGTGACTTCGTTGCGCACATCGGCCGTGAAGCGATAGAAGCCGGCGTCCGCGAAGCCGGTGAGCACGGATCCGGGCGAATACGTGTAGCCCTTCTCCTCGCGGATGTTGCGAACGATGCGCGAGTTGAAGGCGCCGCCGTAGATGGTGTTGGCAAGCGTCAGCTCGAACCAGCGGGGATCGCCGCGTTTGACGGCAATGTTGCCGACGGCGATCGATGACTGGATGCTGTTGGGCCGCTGCACGAAGTACAGGTGGCGGCCCGTCAGCGGTGGCGGCGCCGGAAACGCCGGGGCGGGCACCTCGCCCTTCGTCCAGACCCCGAACGCCGTGTCGACCGCGGTGTTCACGGCGGCGGCATCGACATCGCCGACGACGATCAGAATGGCGTTGTTCGGCCGGTAGTGATCCCGGTGGAACGCCTCGAGCTTTGCCTTGTCGATCGCCTTCAGGCTCGCCTCGGTCTCGCTCGTGCGCGCGTACGGGTGGCGGCCGAACAGGGCCTTCCGGAATTCGCGATTGGCCAGAAACTGCGGAGACGCCTTGTTTTGCGCGACCGCCTGCATCCGCTGGTTCTTCAAGATGTCAATCTCGTCCGCCGGCAGCGTCGGATTCATGACGACATCGGCGACCAGATCGATCAGCCTCGGCGTGAAGTCCGAAAGGCCGCGGGCGATGATCGACGAATAATCCTGCGAGACGGCGGCCGACAGCGAGGCGCCCATCCCGAAGACGTCGCGGCGGATTTCCCGGCTCGTGCGCGTCTTCGTCCCTTCCTGGATCGCGTCGGCGGTCAGCGCCGCGAGACCGGTCAGGTTCTCCGCGTCGCTCGAGTAGCCGGACATCACGGTGAGGATGATCGAGACCTTCGGCACCGCAGCCTGCCGCGCGACGACGACGCGCAGCCCGTTTGGCAGAGTCCGCTCGGTCCGCGGCGCGAGCTGAAATGGACGCTCGGGCCCGACCGCCGGACGCTCACTCTGCGCCAACACGGTAAGCCCCCCAGCCAGCACGATGCCGAGCACACCCAGCACCCTGGGTGGCACACCTGGCACCCTGCGCGTACGCTGCACCCTGCGGCTCATCGGTCACCTCCCGTCGCGGGACGCCGATCGATCGAGGTACGGTTCGACGGCACCAGCCATTTTCTTGCGGCCTGCTGGACGTCGGCAGCCGTCACCTTGTCGAGATCAGACAGGATGGTATTGATGCGGCTCGGATTGTTGTCGTAGAGCGCAAGCGCGGCGAGCAGGTCGGACAGACCGAATCCCGGGACTCCGCCGGCCTCGATGTTCTCGAGGAACGATGAGCGGAAGTTGATCTTCGCCTGCCGCAGCTCCTCGTCGCTGACGCCGTGCTCCTGCACGGCATCGATCACCTTGTCGACGACCTTCAAGATATCGTCGCCCTTCAGGTCGGGCCTGTAGTCGACGCGGAAGGTGTACAGCATCGGGCCGTTGTAGTCGAAGTTGTTGCCGAGGCCGTAATTGAATCCGCCCTGCACGTCCGCGGCGACCTGGTTCTCCTTGATCAGCGCCTGATACAGCTTCGCGCTCTCGTCGCTGACGAGCAGCGGATCGAGGAGCGACAGCGCGAAGAAGTCCTTCGTCATCCGTTCGGGCAGGTGATAGCCGAACGCGACCGCCGGCGTCCTGGCGAGCTTGTCGCTTTCGGTGGACGACTTCTCCTTCGTCTGCGGCGGCTCGCTGATGTCCGGGCGCGGCGGCTGCGGCCGAGACGGAATCGGCCCGAACTGCTTCGCCGCGAGCGCCATCACTTCGTCGGGCGACGCGTCGCCGACGACGACCAGCACCGCGTTGTTCGGCGCATAGTACGTGTCGAAGAACTGCTTCACATCCCCGATGGTCGCGGCCTGGATGTCGGACAGGTCGCCGTAGAAGTTGTGGGCGTTGTACCAGTTGGTATTCGCCTTCTGCGGCAGCCCGAGCCATTCGAATGCGCCGTACGGCTGGTTGAGGACGTTGACGCGAACCTCCTCGCTGACGACGTCCTTCTGATTCTGCAGATTCTCCGGCGTGATCTTCAGCGAACGCATTCGATCCGCCTCCAGCCACATCGCGAGCTCGAGCGCGTTGGACGGCATGACTTCGAAATAGTTCGTGTGATCGAACCGCGTCGATCCGTTCAACACTCCGCCGTTCTCGTTGACGATGCGGACGTGCTCGAATTTTCCGACGTGCTCCGATCCCTGGAACATCAGGTGCTCGAACAGATGCGCGAATCCGGTCCGATTCTTCGGTTCGATCCGGAATCCGATGCGGTACATCACTTCGACGACCACGACGGGAGACGCGTGGTTTTCGCTGACGACGACGCGGAGGCCGTTGGGCAGCGTCTTGTAAACGACCGGCACGGTGAACGCGCGCGATTGCGCGGCGGCCGGCCTCGTCTGCGCGGACGGTGAGGCTGCCGCGATCGATACGGCACAGAGAGCGAAGACGGTCAGGCGCATAACGGGCGACTTTACCATAGCGGATTAGACGCGATTTCTTCTCGGGCGGATTGAAGGTGACCGGCCTGACCGCTTTCGAACAGTGCGCAGTCCCTAGCCGTAGGGCTTGATGCTGCGGCCCACAAACGCCACCATCACGCGACGGCGCAGCTCGCTGGCGACCTTCCCCTGGTTGAGCGGCAGCGTCTTGAATTTCATCCGGATCGTCGCCTCGTGTTCGCCGAGCGTCTCGACGCCGACGATGTTGAGGGGAGCGAGGATCACCGGACCCCAGGCTGGATCGCGCTCGATCGCGGTGCCGACTTCGCGAATCGTGCCCATCACCCGCTCGAGATTCTCCCCGTAGGCAACCCGAACGTCGACGGTCGCATAGGCGTACTGCTTACTGAGATTCGCCAGCGCGGTGATCGTGCCGTTCGGAAACATGTGGACGGCGCCTTCAGCGTCGCGGAGCACCATCGTCCGCAGGTTGATCTGTTCGACGGTGCCGCCCACCGTATTGATGCGGACCAGGTCGCCGACCCGGACTTGATCCTCGAGGATCATGAAGAATCCGGAGATGACGTCGCGGACCAGGTTCTGAGCGCCGAAGCCGATGGCGAGGCCGGCGATGCCGGCGCCGGTCAGGATCGGCATCACGTCGAGCGACAGCTCGCGCAGCAGCATGAGCGAAGCCACGAGGCCGATCGACACGGTGACGAGCCGCGTCAGCAGTCCGGTCAGCGTCTGCGCGCGCCGCTGCCATTCGAGATCCGTGTCCGCGTGCCGACGGGCGATCTTGAACTGCAGGTGCTCAATCGCCAGGTTCGCCGACCGGACGACGATGAAGGCGCCCGCCAGAATAATGAGCAGATTGACGCCGTGCGTTTCGGCCCAGTGCGCGACGGCAATCGGGTCCCACGTCTGATCGTTGATGCCGAACCGCGCGAGCGCGAGCGACACGCTGGCAATCGCGGCGACGCCGTAAGCAAGCAGAGTCAGTCCGCGGACCAGCCCGGCGGCATGCTGGTGCAGGGCCTCCCGGTTGTGGGTGCCCACAATCTCGAGCGACTCGAGCGCGTGGTGGATGTAGCGGTCGACGAGACGGACGATCAGCGCCGCGAGCAGGAAGGCCGCGAGGATGTAGCCGAGCGTGTTGTAGTTCGTCAGGTCAGGCACGGCGCGTTACAACCGCTGAATCTTCAGATAGTTCGCATCGTCGCGGCTCAAATCGGAGTACAGGCTGATAAGCACCACGGTGGCGCCCGGTGCGACGAGGCCGCTGGCGCGCAGCTGATCGCCCACGAGCGTCCGGACCGATTCCACGTTATCGGCAATTGGGGCGACGATCGGTACGACACCCCAGTAAATGGACAGCTGGCGGGCGATTTCCGCGCGATCGGTGGTGGCGATGATCGGCGCGCGCGGCCGGAGCACGGACAGCCAGCGCGCGGTCCGGCCGCCCCGCGTGATGGCGACGATGGCCTGCGCGTCGCCGCGGTTGGCGAGAGTCACCGCCGCCTCGCAGAGCGCCTGCACGTGATCCTTGGGAATCGCGTCGGGCGTGACCGAGAGCAGATCGGAGGCGGGCCCCGCCTCGGCGTCGCGGATGATCGCGTCGAGCGTCTGGACGACGCGGGCCGGATTGACGCCGGAAGCCGTCTCCCCCGACAGCATGATCGCGTCGACGCCGTCGTCGACGGCGTTGGCGGCGTCGTTGACCTCGGCGCGGGTCGGCCGCGCCTCCAGCGTCATCGACTCGAGCACCTGCGTGGCGACGATGACGGGCACACCGTGCCGCCGCGCATGCCGCGTGATTTCCTTTTGCGCGCGGGGGACGCGCTCGAGCGGCATCTCGAGGCCGAGGTCGCCCCGCGCGACCATGACCGCGTCGGACAGCTCGAGGATCTCGTCAAGATGGTCGAGCGCTGCGGGGCGCTCCAGCTTCGCAATGATGGGAATGCCCGGGGCGTCGCCCTTTGCATCGCTGATCAGCTGACGCGCCTGCCTGATGTCGGCCCCGCTCTGAACGAAGCTGAGGGCCACCATGTCGACGCCGAGCGACAAGCCGAAGCTGAGGTCGTCCGCGTCCTTGGCCGTAATCGCGGACGTCGGCAGCGGCACGCCCGGCGCGTTGATCCCCTTATGCTCACCGAGTTGCCCGCCTTCGACCACCGTCGTCCGGATTTCGGCGCCGTCGGTCGAATCGACCCGCAGCTCGATGCTGCCGTCGTCGAGCAGCAGCCGATCGCCAGGCCGCACGCTGCGCGCGAGGCCGGCAAAGGACGTCGAGACGCGACCCGGACGCCCGACGAAGTCGCCGGTCGCGATCACGAGCGGCGCGCCCGGCCTGCACGGCACCGGTTTGCCGGCCTCGAGAACGCCGGTCCGGATTTTCGGGCCGCCGAGATCCTGCAGAATCGCGACCTCCCGCTGGGCACGCGCCGCCGCGTGGCGGATTCGCCAGAACGTGGCGCGCTGCGACTCGTGGGTGCCGTGGGAGAAATTGAGCCGGAAGATGTTCGTGCCCCCGGCGATGAGCGCGTCGAGGACGGCGTCGGAATCGCTCGCCGGCCCGACCGTGGCGATGATCTTGGTGTGCCGCATGAGCGTCACACTAGAATATCGTCTGTTGTGGGAGCGATCGTACCGGACGCGGTCGAGCGATACCTCGCCGGCCTGAACCACGCTGTCGACGGCGTGCTCGCGGACGTCGCGCGCGACGGCGCCGCGCGCAATCTGCCGCTCGTCGATGCCGAAGTCGGCGCGCTGCTGCACGTCCTGGCACGCGCGGCAGGCGCGGCGAAGGTGCTCGAGATCGGCACCGCCATCGGTTACTCCGGCATCTGGCTGGCGCGCGCGCTCCCCCGGGGCGGAATGCTGCTGACGCTGGAGATGAACGCCGAGCGCGCCCAGGAAGCCCGCGGCAATTTCACGAAAGCCGGCCTTGCCGATCGCGTCAACGTCATCGTGGGAGACGCTGAGCGGATGATCGCGAAGGTAGCGGGGCCGTTCGACCTGATCTTCCAGGATGGTGACAAGCGGCAGTATTCGCCGCTCCTCGATCGCCTGGTCGGGCTGCTCCGCCCCGGCGGGCTGCTCGTGACCGACAACGTGCTGTGGGACGGAGACGTCGTGCCTGGTTTCCGCGATACGCGTTCACATTCGGGCGATGACTGGCTGGCGATTGCCGAGTACAACGAAAGGCTCGCGAAGCATCCTTTATTGACGACGGCAGTCGTTCCGCTCCGCGACGGCCTTTCGATATCGGTAAAGAGGAGCGCGAGCCTCGAGAGGAGCGCGAGCCTTCAGGCGAGCGGGAACGATGACGATTGAATCCTGGCTCCAATCCTCCATCGCGGACGCTGAAAAACGCGGCCTGCCGGAGCTCAAGGCCATGCTCGAAGCGCTCGCGCGGTCGACCGCCGTCCTCCGGCGCACGTCTCAGTCATGACGACTCCAGGCCTGATGACGATCGAGGAGTTCGGACGGCGGCTGCGCGCCCGCGAAGCGACGTCGGCGGCCGTCACCGAGGAATGTCTCAAACGGATCGAGGCCGACAATCCCAGGGTGAACGCATTCACCCTGGTCATGGCGGACGCGGCGAGGCGGCAGGCGCGCGAACTGGACGCCGAGATCGAAGCGGGACACGATCGAGGCCCGCTGCACGGCGTCCCGATCTCGGTGAAAGATCTGATGGACATCCGCGGCACGGTAACGACCGCCGCGTCAGAAGTCCTCCGGCGCGCCCCCGCGGCCGAGCGCGACGCGACTGCCATCGCCCACCTGCGCCAGGCCGGCGCCGTGTTCATTGGGAAGACCAACCTCCACGAGTTTGCGTTCGGTACGACGAACGAGGAATCGGCGTTCGGGCCGGCGCGCAATCCGCGCGATCCGTCGCGGTCACCGGGAGGATCGAGCGGCGGCTCCGCTGCAAGCGTCGCTGCCGGGATGGCCCTCGCGACGATCGGCACCGATACCGGCGGCTCCATTCGCATTCCGGCCGCGGCCTGCGGCGTCGTCGGGCTGAAACCGTCGATCGGCGAGGTCTCGACCGCCGGCGTGATTCCGCTTTCCAAGACGTTCGACCACGTCGGTCCGCTGACGCAGTCAGTCGCCGATGCAGCGCTCGTCTACCACGCGCTGCTGGGCGATCACGGCGCCGTGCTGCCTGCGCCGCGGCCGCTGAACGGCCTTCGGCTGGCGGTGCTGCGCAAGTACTTCTGCGAGCTGCTGGACAATGACGTGCGGGCGCGGTTCGAGGAGGCGATCAGCCGCCTCCGCGACGCGGGCGCGCACGTCGACGACATCGAAATCCAGCGCGCGGAAGAAGTCGCGCCGGTGTACCTCCACATCCAACTCGCAGACGCGTCGGCGTATCACGCGAGGACTCTCGAATCGACACCCGATCTGTATACGCGGCCGGTCCGTCTGCGTCTCGAGATGGGGCGGTACGTGCTGGCCGAAGACTACGTGCGCGCGCTCGAGGGACGGGACTGGCTGCAGCGGCTCACCGACGCCGCGCTCGCGCAGCACGATGCCCTGCTGCTGCCGGCGCTGCCGATTCCGGCGCCGACGATCGGCGCCGCGGCGGTCGACGTCGCCGGCAAGCCCGAACCGGTCCGCAATCTGATGCTGCGGCTCACGCAGCTCTTCAACGTGACCGGTCATCCCGCGATTGCGATACCGATGGGCGTCACGCGGACGGGGCTGCCCTGCTCGGCTCAGCTCGTCGGCTGCCGCATGCAGACGGACGCGCTGCTGCACGTCGCCCTCGCCTGCGAGCCCCATATTTCCCAAGCGCGTTAGGTCACCGGCTGACCTTCCCCGCGCTCGGGCCTCGACGGCGGAAGAACGTCAGGCGGCCCGGCAGGCGGCGGTATGTCCGGCGGCGGCACGGGTTTGATGTCGGGCGGCGGACTGTCGATCGCGTCCGGCGGCCTCGGGATTTCGGGCTTCGGCGGGTGTTCCATCATGCATGGGTCGCTGCAACTCCCTCGCCAGCGCGGCAGCGTCCCTCAGACATCGAGTCCGATGGCGCGCATGAGCGCCAGCGCATTGCTGTGCTCGACGATTCCCGGCTTCATCCGATAGTCGAAGATCATCCGTTCCCCCTCGAGCCGATCCTCGAAATGCATGTTCGCCGCGCGGGCGCCCAGCCGATTCGTCAGCTCGGTGAGCGCGAGGTCGTGCGTCGTCACCAGTCCGATCGCACCAGAGTCGACGAGGGCGCGTGCGATCGCTTCTGCGCCGATCCGCCGATCGTGAGAATTGGTGCCGTGGAGGATTTCGTCGAGCAGAAACAGGAGAGGGCTCGATGATCGGGCGGCGTCGACGATCGACCGAATCCGCAGAATCTCGGCATAGAAACGCGAATGCCCTTCGTGCAGCGAGTCGTCGATGCGCAGCGTCGCGCCGATCGTCAGAGGCGACTGCCGGAGGCGCGATGCACGCACGGGTGCGCCTGCGAGCGCAAGCACGACGTTGACGCCGACCGCGCGGAGCAGCGTGCTCTTGCCGGACATGTTCGATCCGCTCAAAACGATGATGCGCGGCCCCTCGCCGCCGAGCCGGACGTCGTTCGCCACGCCGACCGCGCTGGCAAGCAGCGGGTGGATCAGACCATCGGCCTCGAAGAGCGCCGCGCGCCCGGCCGGCTCGACGAGCTCCGGAAACGGATCGGCCGGCCGCTCATACGCGTAGCCGGCGATCGCCGACAGCGCCTCGACCTCGCCGACGACGCGCAGCCATTCGGCAACGCGCGAACCGTGATGCTGCTGCCACCGGTCGATCGCCATGGTGAGCTGCTCGGGAACGAGCAGCGCGCGCGTCAAGGGCATGAACAGAAGGTTGTGAACCGACGATTCGTACCACGACACGAGCGACGTGAGCCGCGCAATCGCGCGCGAAGCCGGAATGCCGTCGCCGGCGAGGGCCGCTCGGAGCGTGTGGAGCCGCCCGGAAGCGGCCGGTTCTCGCTCGATCCGCGAGACGAGCGCCGAGAGCAGCGACAGGTCCTCGGCGGGCCTGCCAATCCGTGTCATGACGGTGCCGAGGTGCTTCCGCCAGGGCCATGTGATCAGCGCTTCGGCCGCGATCCACGCGATGACGAACGTCCACGACAGCGGCCCGCGCCACGCGGCGATCGAGAGCGCGAGGGTGAACAGCCCGCAGGCGCCGCACACCCACGGCAGCACGACGAAGCCGATTGGCGCGGAGGCGGCCCACGCGGCAAGCGCACCGGTGCGACTCACCTGCTGCTCGGCGGCGAGCACGCCGACTTCCTCGCGGAAATCGAGCTTCGGCCGCAGCTCGTCGACCGCCGCGTGTCGCGCCTGTACTTCGGGGATGGGTGCGCCGTGGCGCAGCCAGTCCGCAAGGGTCGCCTCTCCCGCCTCGGTCTGCGCGGTGTTCATCAGCTCGAAGAGCGATCCGCGACCGAACAGATCCAGATCGCGCGCGTACGGATGTCCTTCGAGAAACCCGTCGCCCGCGCGCCCCTTGCCGTGCCATCGGCCGGCAAGTCGATCGAGTCCGCGCTCGTAGAGGCGTACCGCGCGTGCGGCACGCGCCCCGCGCTCGAGCAGCCGCGCGTGGACGATCACGAGGACGCCGAACGCGAGCGCGGGCGCCAGTACGACGAACCCGGACAGGGCGTCTCGTCCGAACGCCAGCCACAGCAGCACGACACCGACTCCGGCGACGGCGAGTCTCGCGTTCGAAAGGCGGAAGTGCGCGCGATCGATCCCGACGACGCGTGCGCGCCGTTCGGACAACCGCCGTTCGTATTCCGCTCGTGGCGCGAGCGATCCCGTCATGCCGCCAGAGCGAGCAGGGCGCGCGCGATGGCGACGTAATGGTCCGCGGCGGCGTGCAGATCGGCGATCGACACCGACTCGTCCGCGGTATGGGCGGCGTGCACGGACCCGGGTCCGAAGAGCAGCGGCGCGCCCCACCGCGCCAGGAAGGGAATGTCCGTCGTGTACGGAAACACCGCCGCATCGTACCCCGGCACCGTCGTCAGCCGAACGGGCGGTACGGCGAGGACGTGGTCTATCGTCACGCGGCGTTCGAGCGGCCCGAGGGCGCGCCGCACCTGTGCCGCATCGCCGACCGTGCGGAACATCACTTCCGCTTCGGCCTGGGCGGGAATGACGTTGGGCGCCACGCCGCCGCTGATGAGTCCGACCGAATAGTGCGTGCGGCCGAGCGTTGGATCCGCCGGCAGATCGATCGTCCGCAGCGCGACCAACGCGTCGACGAGCTTTTCGATCGCCGATTCGCCGAGCTCGGGATACGACGAATGCGCAGCCCGCCCCGACGCCGTCATCCGAACTCGGAGGATTCCGCGCGTGGCCAGCCCGAGCCTGTTGTCCGTCGGCTCGCCGTTGATCAGGAACCGGCAGCCGTCCACTGCTGCGTCGTTCGCGGCGCGGGCGCCGTCGCTGCCCCGCTCTTCGCCGACGACGAAGACGAGACCCGCGCGCGACTCGCCGGCCGCGCGCAGCCGATCGACGGCCGCGACCTGCGCCGCGAGGATGCCCTTCGCGTCGCACGATCCGCGCCCGAAGAGGCGTTCGCCGTCGAGGCGGCTCGGAAAGAACGGCGGCACGCAGTCGAAATGCGTCGAGAACGCCACGACCGGCGCCGGCCCGCTGCGCGCGATCACATTGAAGCGCGAAGCATCGACCCGTTGCTCGTCGACCACAAAGCTCTGGTCGCGCAGAAATGCGGCCAGCCGGCGCCCGCATTCGCCCTCGCGGCCGGTCGTCGAGTCGACGTCGACGAGCAATCGGGTCAGCGCAACGATGTCGATCGACATGCCGCGCTCACCGAATCCACTGTTCGAGCTCGGTCCGCGTGTCGGTCCGCGAATCGCGGTATTTGACGATGACCGGCGTCGCGAGCGACAGCCCCCACTCCGGCCCATTCCCTGCGGTCACGGCGCGCGAGCCAGGGACCACGACGGCGTTGGACGGAATGACGAGCGGGCGGTCGGCCGCCGGTCTGATGATCTCGCCGCGCACCAGATCGTAGACAGGCGTCGAACCGGTGAGGATCGTACCGGCCGCAATGACCGCCCCGGACTTGACGATCGCGCCTTCGTAGATGCCGGTGTTGCCGCCGACGAGCGCATCGTCTTCGACGATGACCGGCAGCGCGCCGACCGGCTCGATGACGCCGCCGATCTGCGCCGCGGCGCTCACGTGGACGCGCGCGCCGATCTGCGCGCAGGATCCGACGAGCGCGTGCGAGTCGATCAGCGTCTGCTCGCCGACCCATGCTCCGATGTTGATGAACATCGGCGGCATGCAGATGACGCCGCGTCCGACGAAGGCACCGTCGCGAACCGACGATCCGCCGGGGACGACGCGCACCGACTCCTGCCCCGCGAACGACCGCAGCGGCAGCGTGTCCTTGTCGAAGAACGGCCACGATGTATGGCCGTACGGCCAGTGCCGCTGCTGCGACGGGATCGACATGTCGATGATGTCGCCGACCTTGAAGCCCAGGAGAATCCCCTGCTTCACCCACGCGTTGACGCGCCAGCCGCCGTAGCTCGACGCGTCCGGTTCGGCCGACCGCACTTCGCCGGACGACAGGGCCGCCCGCAGGCGCGCGAACGCGTCGCGGGCGGCATCGCGATCGGCAGCGGCGCCGGCGGCGGCAAGCGCTTCGATTTCGTCTTTGAGCATCGCTCGGCTGAAGCCTTCGCGCTACTTAGACCAACGCGGCCTTGAGCAGACCGAGGTCCTTCAGTACCTTGTTGATTTTCTCGCGCGAGGCCGGCTGCGGCGGCGTCATCGGGAGGCGGTACCGTTCCTCGAGCAGGCCCATCGCGGCCATCGCCGCTTTGACGGGCACGGGATTCGACTCGACGAAGTTGATCTGCATGAGCGGCAGGACGCGCGCATGCACCTTCCGCGCGGCAGTGAAGTCGTTGCGCTCGGCCGCCTCCACCATCTGCACCATCTCCGCGGGAATCTCGTTCGACGCCACCGAAATGATTCCCCGGCCGCCAACCGCCATCAGCGGCAGCGTCAAGGCGTCGTCGCCCGAGAGCACGATGAACCCGTCCGGAACGGCGCGGCAGATCTCGCACATCTGGGTCACGTTGCCGGACGCCTCCTTGACACCCGCGATGTTGGGCAGAGCCGCGAGGCGCACGAGCGTCGCGACCTCGACGTTGACGCCGGTGCGCCCGGGCACGTTGTAAACGATGATCGGCAGGCGCGTGCTCTCTGCGAGCGCCTTGTAGTGCTGGTAGAGACCCTCCTGGGTGGGCTTGTTGTAGTAGGGCGTCACCGACAGCAGGCCTGCGGCGCCGCGCTTCCCCATCTCGCGCGCCAGGTGAATGACTTCGTCCGTGTTGTAGCCGCCCGCCCCGGCAAGAACCGGCGTGTTGCCCTTCGATTCGTCCACGAGGATCTCGACGATGCGAAGCCGCTCGGCGTCGGTCAGCGTCGGATTCTCGCCCGTCGTGCCGCACGGGCACAGAAAATGGACGCCCGCGTCGATTTGACGGCGTCCGAGCCGGCGGACCGCCGTTTCGTCGAGCGCGCCTGCCCTGGTGAACGGCGTGACGAGCGCGGTGCCGACGCCGGTGAATGCGTCTCTCATGATGTCAACCCCAGCACATCCTTCATTGTGAACCAGCCGCGCTTCCCGACGACCCACTTCGCGGCCGTCAGGGCGCCGCGCGCGAATCCGGATCGATCGCGCGCCACATGCGTCAGCGTAATCGTTTCGGCCGGGCCGTCGAAGCCGATCGTATGCGTTCCCGGGATGAACCCGGCGCGCGCCGAGGACACGTTGATGGCTCCCGTAAACCCGGCCTGCTCCATCGTCTTCTTGAGCTGAAGCGCGGTCCCCGACGGCGCATCCTTTTTCGCGGCGTGATGGGCTTCGTGCACGAACGCGCCGAAGTCCGGCTGCGCGGCGAACAGCGCCGCGGCGCGCGACACAATCGCGTCGAACAACACGACTCCGGTCGAGAAGTTCGCGGCGACCACGGCGCCGCCCCCGCCCGCCTTCACGGCGTCGCGGACGGCGGCTTCGTCCTTCTGCCACGCCGTGGTACCGATAACGAGGTTGATGCCGCGCCGCGCGAGTACAGTGGCGTTGCCGGCGACGACCGCCGGCGCTGAGAAATCGATGGCGACGTCGACGCCGTTCCAGGCCGCCGCCTCCGGACCGCCGCCGTGCCGCGGAGAAAGGGGATCGAGGACGCCGGCGATCTCGCCGCCGTACTCGGCCGCGAGCGACTCGACCATGCGTCCCATTTTTCCGTGTCCGACCAGCAAGAGCTTCATGTTTAATCCCGGGGCCCCGCCCCCGGACTCAGAAGAACGTCTCGTGGAGGCGTTTCATCGCCTCGGGCACGTCGGCGTTGCGCAGCACGAACGTCAGGTTGCGGCGCGACGCCGCCTGCGACACGAGACGGAGCGGAATCCGATCGAGCGCGTTGATGGCCCGGCCGAACAGCGTGGCGTCCGACCGGAGATTCTCTCCTACCGCCGAGACGATGGCCATCTCCGGCTCGCAGGCGACTTCGGCAAAATGGCGGAGATTCTCGACGAGCGCCTCCAGCCGGCGTGTATCGTCGACCGTCACCGACACGCTCACCTCTGAGGTCGTCACCACGTCGACGGCGGTCCTGAACCGTTCGAAGACCTCGAACAGCCGTCGCAGGAAGCCGTGCGCCATCAGCATGCGCGTCGACGTGATGTCGACGACCGTGACGTCGCGCTTGCACGCGATCGCAGTGAGCGTGCCGTCGGCGCGGCCCTCAGCCGTAATCAGCGTGCCTTCGTTCGCAGGTCGCCGCGAGTTCAGGATGCGGACGGGAATGTTCTTGCTGACGGCCGGCAGAATCGTGCTCGGGTGCAGCACCTTCGCGCCGAAGTAGGCGAGCTCGGACGCCTCCGCGAACGACAGCAGCGGCACGACGCGGGGCTCCGCGACGATGCGGGGATCGGCGGTCAGCATGCCGTCGACGTCGGTCCAGATCTGGATCTCCTCCACGCCAAGGCAGGCGCCGAAGATCGCCGCCGAGTAGTCCGATCCGCCGCGGCCCAGCGTCGTCGTCACGCCGTTCGACGTCGCGCCGATGAAGCCGCCGAGCACGGGGATCCGGCCTCGCGCGACGATCGGCGCCACGCGCTTGCGGCAGCGCTCGCAGGTTTCGATCATTTCGGGCGCCGCTGCCGTGTGCTCGGCATCGGTGACCAGCACCGTGCGCGCGTCGACCGCGTCCGCGGCCGTTCCTGCGTCGTCGAGCGCCGCCGCCACGATGATGCTGCTCAGCACTTCACCGGTTGCGTGAACCGCGTCCCGGGAGCGCGCCGATACTTCGCGCAGAACGGCGAGAGCGTGCACGAGCCCGGACAGCTCGGACACTGCGCGCCGGAGAAACTCAGCGACGCGATCGCGGCTCGACGTGGTAACGGCCGCGGCAACGGACAGGTGACGCTCCAGAAGGGCGGATAGAATCGCGGCGGCTGCGGCGCCGTCACCGTCCTCGACGAGGCGCGCAATCTGCACGAGCCCGTCGGTAACGCCCGACAGCGCGGACACGACCACGACCGGCGGAGCGCCGTTGGCCGCCGCGGCGTCCCGTGCGATCCCGATCAGGCGTCGGATGGCGTCGGGATCCTGTACCGACGTCCCGCCGAATTTCATGACGACGCGTCGAGGCACTACAGCAGTCCCTGGCAGCGCATCAGCTCGGCGTTGAGGATGGCCGCCCCCGCGGCGCCACGAATCGTGTTGTGACCGAGCGCCACGAACTTGTAGCCGAGCACCGGACAGCGACGCAGGCGGCCGACGGTCACCGTCATGCCGCCGTCCCGGTTGGCGTCGAGCGCAGGCTGCGGCCGGTTGACCTCCTGCAGGTAGACCAGCGGCCGTGGCGGCGCGGACGGCAGCTTCATGTCCTGCGGCAGCCCCTTGAACGACGACCACGCCTCGATGATGGCGGCGGCGTCCGGCTGCTGATCGAGCGCGACGGCGATCGACCCTGTGTGTCCGTTCTGGACCGGCACCCGCGTCGTCGTCGCGCTGATCGTGACCGGATGATCGTCGATGCGGCGGGCGCCGGAAGCGCCTGCGCTGACGCGGCCGAGAATCTTCTTCGTCTCCGTTTCGATCTTCTCTTCCTCGCCGCCGCCGATCTGCGGTATGACGTTGCCGAGGATGTCCCACGACGCGACCCCCGGATAGCCCGCCCCGGAGATCGCCTGCAGCGTCGTGATCATCGCCGTCCGGAGGCCGAACTGCCGCAGCGGCGCGAGCGCCATTGCGAGGACGACGGCGGCGCAATTCGGATTCGTCACGATTCGTCCGCTCCAGCTGCGGGCGGACGCCTGTGCCTCGAGCAGCGCGAGATGATCGCCGTTGACTTCGGGAATCAGCAGCGGGACGTCGTGCTCCATTCGGAAGTTGCGCGAGTTGCTGACAATCGTGTGCCCGGCCTGCGCGAACGCGCCTTCGATGTCGCCGGCCACCGACGAGTCGAGGCCGGAGAAAACGAGGCCCGGCGCGCGCGACGGCGTCGCCGAGTCGACCATCATCTTGGCGACGGCGTCGGGCAGCGGCGCCGGGAGCCGCCACGACGTCGCGTCACGGTACGGTTTCCCTTCGGACCGCTGGCTTGCGCCGAGCCACGTCACGCGGAACCACGGATGATCCGAGAGCAGCGCGATGAACTGCTGGCCGACCATGCCGGTCGCGCCCAGAATACCGACTTCGATCTGACTCATAAAACCGCCCTGAAATGAAAAAGCCGACGCAGTGTCTACTGCGTCGGCTCGTAGTCGCTCGTCTGATTCTATCGTTCAGCGTTCGAGCGCACCTCGTCCGACGCGGAAGACCCGCTTGGCCCGCTTCTTTCCTGCCAGGGCCGCAAGGCGTGCGTCGGAGGTGAAGTGCATCGGGGAGGCAGTATAGCATGAGACCCGGATGCTGCAATGGTTGATGCATACATGGGAACGCCGGCTCGTCGCGGTCACGAAGGACCGAGTCGTCCGTCCGTTCGAATGGGGTCTCGACTGGATTCCGGCGAACGGTCATCGATCGGACGCCGCGCCGCAGGAGATTCTCGCGGACTGGGTGTCGAGCGTGATGTCCGACACCGACGCCTTCTTCGCCACGCCACCCTCAGTTGAGTATTCGTACTCGCCGCCGGCATCCGCAGAGGAAACGGGCCTGCTCGCGTTTCCGAGCGCGTTCGACACGCCGCACGCCGAGAACAACACCGTGTACTGCCGCTACTTTGAGGCCCGGACGAACGCGGCGTCGCGAGCCGCCGTTCTGGTGCTGCCGCAGTGGAACGCCGGCGACGACGGGCACGTGGGACTGTGCCGGCTGTTGAACTGGAACGGCATGAGCGCCCTGCGCCTCAGCCTGCCCTATCACCATCGGCGGATGCCTCCCGAACTTCAC
>DASQHH010000930.1:0-14139 GCA_035632195.1 Vicinamibacterales bacterium | reverse complement strand
CAAGTCTCGACGTCCGCGCAGTCGCTCTCTCAGGGCGCCACGGAGCAGGCGGCATCGCTCGAGGAGACGTCGGCATCGATGGAAGAGATGTCATCGATGACGCGGCGCAACGCGGAGAACTCGCAGAGCGCGGCGGACCTCATGGGCGAGGTCGACACGCGCGTGAAGGACTCGAACCAGGCGCTCAGCGACATGGTCGCCTCGATGGGATCCATCCGCGAATCGAGCCGCCAGGTCGCCAAGATCATCAAGACGATCGACGAGATCGCGTTCCAGACCAACATCCTCGCGCTCAACGCCGCCGTCGAAGCGGCGCGCGCCGGCGAGGCGGGCATGGGGTTCGCCGTCGTCGCCGACGAGGTGCGCAATCTCGCGCAGCGGTCGGCCCAGGCCGCGAAGGACACCGCAGAACTGATTGAGGCGTCCATTCAGCGGACCGAAGGCGGCAGCCACAAGGTGGAGCAGGTCGCCGCGTCGATCACCGCCATCACCGACAGCGTCGTCAAGGTGAAATCGCTGGTCGACGACGTGAGCACCGCGAGCCGGCAGCAGTCGCAGGGCATCGACCAGGTGTCCCAGGCGATCGCACAGATGGAGAAAGTCACGCAGACGACCGCGGCCACCGCTGAAGAGAGCGCCGCGGCGAGCGAGGAGCTCAGCGCGCAGGCATCGACGGCGCTGTCCGTCGTCGGCCGCCTTGAGACGCTCGTCGGCGCGACGCATCTGCGCCAGGCAGACGCGTCCGCGCAAGGGCGCAGGACGAACCACGCCGCACCCGTCGTGCGGATGCCGCGGGCTGCGGAGCCGCACCACGCACACACCCCGTCGAACGAGGACGTGCTGCCGCTCGGCGACACCGGCACCTACGGCAAGTTCTGAGGACGCGAGAGGAGACGCAAATGACAGCCGAAACGACGCTCGCCGCGCCAGGCAAGTACCTGACGTTCGCACTTGCGGGCGAAGAGTATGGCGTGCCCGTGCTGAAGGTGCGCGAAATCATCACCATCATGGACATCACGGCCGTGCCGCAGATGCCCGAACACGTCAAAGGCGTGATCAACCTCCGCGGCAAGGTCATTCCGATCATCGATCTGCGGCTGAAGTTCGGGCTGCCGGTCAGCGCCGACACCGACCGCACGTGCATCGTCGTCGTGGAAGTCGACGTCGACGCCGGGCGCATCATGCTCGGCGTGATCGTCGACTCGGTGTCGGACGTCCTGCACATCTCGACCGAGGACGTGGAGGCCACGCCGGAGTTCGGCGTCAAGCTCGACACGACGTACATCCGCGGCATCGCCAAAATCAAGGGCGCGGTCAAGCTGTTGCTCGATCTCGATCGCATGCTGGCGGCGCAGGTCGGACTCACGCGCGCCGCCTGACGCCCGTGGTCCGTCCGCTTTCGGTTCTGATCGTGGACGATTCGGCGGTCGTCCGCCGGATGCTGGCGCAGGCGCTCGAACGCGAGCCGGACATCCGGGTCGCGGGCACCGCGGCCGACCCGTTCGTCGCGCGCGATCTCATCGTCCAGCACAATCCGGATGTGATGACGCTGGACGTCGAGATGCCGCGCATGGACGGCATCAGCTTCCTGCGCCGCGTGATGGAGCACCGGCCGATGCCGGTCATCATCGTCAGCAGCGTCACGCCGCAGGGCTCGGCCGCGAGCGTCGAGGCGCTCCGCCTCGGCGCCATCGACGTGATCGCGAAGTCCAGCGGGCCCGGATCGGTCGCGCAAGTCAGCGAGCAGATCGTCCGGCGCATCCGCGAGATCCGGCAGGGTCCGCGCCTGCGGCTCCGTCGGCTGTCGGCCGAGATGGATGCCGTGGCGGCGCGGCCGGCGAGCGCGGCGCGCCACGCCGGCGGCCTCGTCCTGGTCGGCGCCTCGACCGGCGGCACACAGGCGATCGAAGCGCTGCTCACGCGGCTGCCGGCCGACGGCCCGCCGATGCTCATCGTTCAGCACATGCCCGCGCAATTCACCAGGGCCTTCGCCGACCGCCTCGATCGCGTCTGTGCGCTACGGGTCGTCGAAGCTGCGCACAACCAGGCGCTCGCGCCCGGCACCGCCTATGTCGCTCCCGGCGATCGCCATTTGACGGTCGAGCAGCACGGCGTCCAGCTGAAGACGGTGCTGCACGACGGTCCGCCACTGCACTACCAGCGGCCGTCGGTCGACGTGCTGTTTCAATCGGCGGTGGGCGTCGCCGACGTGCCGATCGTCGCCGTCGTTCTGACCGGCATGGGCCGAGACGGCGCCGACGGTCTGAAGGCGCTCCGGTCCTCCGGAGCGTTCACGCTCGCCGAGGACGAGCGATCGTGCGTCGTCTTCGGGATGCCGCGCGAAGCCATCGCCCGCGGCGGCGTGTCGCGCGTCGCCACCCTCTTCGACATGCCGGCGGCTATCGTCGCCGGGTTCGATCGGCTGCGCGCCGCGGAGAGGCGCCGGGCGTGACCGCTGCCGACGCGACGCAGTGGCTCGAGGATCACTCGGCCGGCGACGTCCTGTTCGCGCCCGACGGCGTGCTCCTCGACTACAACTACGCGGCGTCGCGCATGTTCCGCGTGCCGCCGGAGATCGACATCCGCGGGCAGAACCTGCTGCAGTTCTGCGCGCATCAGGCGCAGTTCGCCGAAATGATGGCGGCGCTGCTCGTCACCGGCCGCCTGCAGAACTGGGACGCGAACTTCACGCGCACCGACGGCACGCACCTGCACGTCGTCGTGAATCTCGTGGCGAACTTCGACCCCGGCCGCGAACTGGTCTCGGTCCGCGCGCACGTCTTCAACATCACGGAGTGGCGCCGGGGGCACGAACGCATCGTGTTCGGCCAGCGCGCCGAGGCGATCGGGCGTCTCGCCGGCGGCATCGCACACGACTTCAACAACCTG
This sequence comes from Vicinamibacterales bacterium, assembly GCA_035632195.1. Taxonomy (GTDB): domain Bacteria; phylum Acidobacteriota; class Vicinamibacteria; order Vicinamibacterales; family CAVVIG01; genus DASQHH01. The sequence goes on along the minus strand of DASQHH010000930.1, from coordinate 11,250 downwards.
CTCACGGTCATCGCCGGCCACGCCGAGCGGCTCGTCACCGCGGTGGGGCTCGACGACTCGCGACGCCGTTCGGCGAGCGCCATCCAGGAGGCGGCCGCGCGAGCGGCGCGCCTGACGCGCCAGCTGCTGGCATTCGGACGGCGCCAGCTGCTCATGCCCGAGGTCGTCGATCCGAACCGGCTCGTGCGATCGGTCGAAGCCGACGTACGCCGCACGTTCGGGCGGCGGATCGGCGTCGGCGTCGCGACGGACGCCGCGGTTCCCGAAGCGTACGTCGATCCCGGGCAGCTCGAATGGGCGATCGAAACGCTCGTGGCCTACCGCGTCGACGCGATGCCGGACGGCGGCACGCTGATGTTTCGCACCGGCAGGCGCGATGTCGGCGTGGACCGACCCGAGGCGCTGGCCTTCGTGAAGCCGGGCACGTATGTGGAAATCGAAATCGCCGACAGCGGGCCATGGATCGACGCCGATGCCCAGGTGCGGATCTTCGAGCCGTTCTATGCGGTGGCGTCCCTTGGAAGCAGCGACGCCGGGCTGGGCCTCGCGGCGGTGTTCGGCGTGATCAAACAGAGCGGCGGCTACATGTGGACCGACAGCCGGCGGCCGTCCGGCGCTACGTTCACCATTCTGGTCCCGGCGCATCAGGACGTTCCCTGCCGTTGCGACGAACCGGAAAAAGTGCTTTGATGGACCGCTCCAATCCCTGACAAGGCTCATGCCGCAGCGCGAAGAGCGGTACCGCTCGCTCGCCGAATCGATCACGCAGATTATCTGGGTCGCCGACACCGACGGCCACGTGCTCGAGGTCTCGGACGCCTTCGTCACGCTGACGGGCCATCCGAAGGAGATGGCCTACGGCCGTCGTTTCCTCGAGCTGATTCCTCCCGAAGATGTCGAGGCGTTCCGCTCCGGATGGGGCGAGGCGCTCGCGTCGCACGCACCGTTCGAAACGGAATTCCGGCTGCGGAAGGCGGACGGCACATGGCTGTACGTCCGGAGCCGCAGCGTACCGGTCCGCGACGAATCCGGCGCCGTCCGCGAGCGCGTGGGCACCGTCACCGACATCACCGCGACGCGGGAAGCCGAAGCCGCGCGGCGGGCCTCGGAAGAGCTGTTCTTCAAGGCGTTCGACAATTCGCCGGTCGCGCTCGGAATTCGCGACATCGAAACGGGACGCCTGCTGCAATGCAATGGCGCTCACCTCCGCCTGACGGGGTTTTCGCGCGACGAGGTGCTCGGCCGGACGATCGAAGAGGCGGAATGGGTGATCGACCGGGACGCGATCGTCGACGCCTGGAACCGGCTCCGCCAGGTCGGCCGGGCGGGGGGCATCAGCGGCCGCCTGCGCCGCAAGTCGGGCGAGCTGCTCACGGTCGACATCAGCGCCGAGATCGCGACGATCAACGGACGCGTCTGCGCCCTGATTACCCTCGTCGACCAGACGCCGCGCGTCGACGCCGAAGCCCGGCTGATGGAGAGCGAGGAACGCTTCCGGCGCCTGTCAGACGCCGCGTGGGAAGGCATCGCCCTGTCGGACCAGGGCGTCATGATCGACACCAACGCGCAGCTCGCGGCGATCCTCGGGTACGAACAGCGCGAGCTGATCGGCCGTCCAGTGCTGGATCTCGTGCCACCGGGTTCTATCGACGTCGTCCGCGGTCACATCCGCGCCGATTCGCCCGAGCCGTACGAACACGACGCGATCCGCAAGGATGGCAGCATCATCCGGGTCGAAGCCCGGGGCAGGACCGTTCCCTATGGCGGCCGGACGATCCGGATGACCGCCATCCGCGACATCACCGAGCGCCGGGACGCTGAGAGCCGCCGGCGCGCGCTGATCGCGGGCACCGCCGCCGTCCTCGGCGCGGATTTCTTCCGATCCCTCGTCCGGCACCTCGCAGCCGCCTTCGCCGTGAAGTGCGCGCTCGTCGCGGAGTTGATCCCGCCGGATCGCACGCGCTGCCGCGCGCTCAGCGCGTGGGCGGACCGCGAGTACATGGCGCCGTTCGAGTTCGACATCGACGGCACGCCGACCAGGCATGTCGTCAGCCACGGCATGGCTCATTTCCGCGACGACGTCACCCGCGCGTTTCCTGACGACGTGATTCTCCGCGACATGGGTGTCGTCGGATACCTGGGCGCGCCGCTGCTCGATTCCGCACAGCAGCCGCTCGGAGTGCTGGCGGTGTTTCACGATCGGCCGCTCGAACTGACGGACGCGCAGGTCTTCATGATGACGATCTTCGCGGCGCGCGCCGGCGCGGAGCTCGAGCGCGTACGCGCGGACGAGCAGGTCGCCAAGCGCCGACAGGTCGTCCAGGCGCTCGAGGAGCAGCTCCGTCACTCCCAGAAGCTCGAAGCCGTCGGCCAGCTCGCCGGGGGCGTCGCGCACGACTTCAACAACCTGCTGACGGTCATCAACGGCTACAGCGAACGGCTCCTGGCCGGAGGGACACGCGACAGCGGCGCCCGCGGCGACATCGAGCTGATTCACAAGGCCGGGCAGCGCGCCGCGGCGCTGACGTCGCAGCTTCTGGCGTTCAGCCGGCGTCAGGTGCTCCAGCCGAAGATTATCGAGCTCAACGCGATCGTCGTCGACATGAACAAGATGCTGCAACGCGTGCTGGGCGAGCACATCACGACGATCGCCGCGCTCGACCCGTCGCTGGGCGCGACGCTGGCGGATCCCGGCCAGCTCGGGCAGGTGGTCATGAACCTCGCCATCAACGCGCGCGACGCGATGCCGGACGGCGGCACCCTGACGATCGAGACGGCAAACGTCGACGTCGCGGCCGACGAGGAGTCCATGACGGGCGTCGAGCCGGGCCGCTACGTCTCTCTCGTGGTCCGGGACACGGGACACGGCATGGACCAGGACACCATCGCGCACATCTTCGAGCCGTTCTTCACGACGAAGGAGATCGGCAAGGGGTCGGGGCTTGGACTGCCGACCGTCTACGGCATCGTGAAGCAGAGCGGCGGCGAGATCTCGGTCGAGAGCGAACCGGACGCCGGCACCACGGTACGCGTGCTGCTCCCGCGCGTCGAGGGCACGGCCGCGGCGAGCGCGCACGCGGTCCAGAGCGACGCGTTTCCGCGGGGACACGAAACGATTCTGCTGGTGGAGGACGAGGATCTCGTTCGCGACCTGGTCCGCGAGTTCCTCGAGGAGGGCGGCTACCACGTCGTCGAAGCGCAGAACGGGGAGGAGGCGCTCCGGATCGCGCGCGCCGCGGCGCAGCCGATCGACCTCGTCGTCACCGACGTCGTTCTGCCCGGCATCGACGGATCCGATCTCGTCGGCCGGCTCCGGACGGTTCGGCCGTCGGTCAAGGCACTGTATGTCTCGGGATATCCGGGCGATGCGATGTTCGGGCCGGGCGGGTTCGACCCGGGACCGGCGTTTCTGGCGAAACCGTTCACCCGCGACGTCCTGATTCGGAAGGTCCGAGAGGTTCTCGACCAGAAGCCGGCGGCTGCGGGTACGATCCTCGTCGTCGACGACGACGCTGCGATCCGTCGGTTGTTGTGCGGATTCCTCCGCCACGCGGGGTATCGCGTATTCGAGCGCCTGGACGATGTCCCGCGCGACAACGCGGCACGCGCCCGCGTCGACGTCGTGCTGTACGACGTGAACGCCAACCAGCCCGGCGCCATCGCGGACCTCGCCGCGCTGCAGCGCGAGCTGGCCGGCACGAAGTTCGTCGTCATGACCGCGGCGCTGGACAACCGGCTGGTCGACGCCACTGTGGACGCCACCTTGCAGAAACCGCTGAACGAGCAGACGATCCTCGACGCCGTCGCCCGCGTCTTCCCAGGGCGTCAGGCCGGCGTCGCCCCGTAGCGCGGCGTCACGAGCGCATCGAGATCCAGCAGCGCGATCGCGCCGTCGCCGACCTCGAACACACCGAGGACGAAGTCCGACTCGTCCGCAACCGTCCTCTCGCGATCGGCGAGATCCGGGCGATGCAGCGCCACCGCTGCGTCCACCGCGAAGGCGATCGGCTCCCGCAACGATGACCCGGTGCGCGCCACGAGCAGACGCAGCTCGCGGCCCGCATGCGGTTGCCGCGCGGACAAGGGCCGGAAATCCACGACCGTCGCGAGCCCTCCGTTGCATGGCGCGACGCCCGCAACGTGCGCCGGGGAGCCCGGCACGCGCAGCGTGGCCGGCGCCGACGTAATCGTGACCACCTGCCGCGCGCTGAGCGCGTAGCGGTCGGCCGCGCAAGGCGGCAGCGACGGAGACGAAAACGTTACGACGAACGGCGGCGCCTCCGGGGGCGGCGGTACGGCGGCCGCGCCGGCCGCTTGCCTCACCTGCTTCGGCGTTTCCGAAACCGACGGACGATGAGCGGACGTCGACAGCAGCAGCATCGCGCGGCCGTCGACCACGACCACCCCCTCGAACCACTCCGCTGCGCGCGGTCCGACCAGCGCCGGCAGCGCCTGCACTTCGGCCGGAATCCGCCCGCCTGCGCGGTAGGCGCGATCGACCGACCAGCCGACCGTGCCGTTCGGTCCCGGTGAGACGACGATGTGCCGCCCCGCTGGCGGCGCGGGCGCGCCGAGCGCACGCGCCAGAGAATGGACGGGCACGAGCTGCGTGCCGAGGGCCAGCGTGCCGATGCGGTTGTCGTCGGCCGCTCCGCCCGGCTGCATCTCGTCCACGCGCGCGATCGCCAGGACGGCGCCGTCGCGCACCGCGTACAGCTCGTCGCCGAGAACGAGGCACACGAAGCCGGTGGACGCGCTCATGACTGGACTCTCGCGAGCAGCCGCCCGATCTGCCGCGGGCGAGCGACGTGATCGGCACCGGCGCGCTCGAGCGTCCGCATCGGCATGCTCGCGATGACGCAGCTCGCGGGCTCCTGGACGTACGCTTCTCCGCCTGCACAGCGGATCGCCTTCGCGCCCTCCGCCCCGTCGTCGCCCATGCCCGTCAGGATGACGGCGACCGCCGACGATCCGAACGCCTTCGCCGCAGACGTCATTGCGCGATCGATCGATGGCCTGTAGAGATCGCTCTCGAGCGGCGGGGCAAGCTCGATCCCGCCGTCCGCGCCGATGACGATGTGCGACGAGCCTGGCGTCACGTATGCCCGCCCGCCTTCGAGACGATCGCCGGATACGGCCTCGGCGACCGGAATCCGCGCCTGCCGTCCGAGCTGCGCCGCGAAGGGCGCCGTGAACATGGCAGGCAGGTGCTGCACGATGACGCACGGCTTCGAGAAATCTTCGGGCAGTTCGGCCATCAGCTCCGCGATGGCGCCCGGTCCGCCCGTCGATGCACCGATGACGACGAGGCCGCCTTCCGACAGGGCGGCTGCGGGTCTCGGCACCGCGCGCGCGAGGGGACGCGCGGCCGGCAGGTCGAACGATGATGGCGCCGCAATCGGACGGAACGCGGCGCGCGATGCCGCCGCCACTTTCACTTTCGACACGATCTCACGCCGCAGCGACGCGCGGCTGACCGGCGCGCCTGGGGTGTACTTCAGCACGAAGTCGACGGCGCCCAGTTCGAGCGCCCGAAGCGTCGTTGCGGCCGCGGAGCGGGTGACGCCGCTGACGACGACCACCGCGGTGCGCGATTCCGCGGCAATCTGACGCAGCAGGTCGAGTCCGTCGCCGCCCGGCATCTGGAGATCGAGCGTCAGGACATGCGGCTCCTCGCGGCGCACGATGTCGAGCGTCGCGGCAGCGTCGTGGGCGAACCCGACGACCTGGCATTCACCGCCCTCCTGCAGATACGACGCGACGACGCCGCAGGTGAATCGCGAATCGTCGGCGATCGCGACGCGAATCATGACGCCGCCTTCATGCCGGGCCGCGACGCGGCGGTGATCAGCCGATCGATGTTCCGCAGCAGAGCGTCCTCGTGGTACGGCTTGACCATATAGTCGGTCACGCCGAGCGACGTCGCCTTCTGGCGGTGTTTCTCCCCGCCGCGCGACGTCAGCATGACGATCGGCAGCGCCGCGAACGCCGGCTGCGACCGGACCGCGGAGAGGAATTCGAACCCGTCCATACGCGGCATCTCGACGTCGAGCAGAATCAGATCGGGCGGCGCACGGTGCACGATCTCGAGCGCTTCGATGCCGTCGCGCGCCTGGACCGCCTCCCATCCCGCTTTCTTTACGGCTGTCGTCAGCACGTGACGCATGCTGAGCGAATCGTCGACGATCAGAATCGTGTACACGCGCCGCTCGACCGCGGTTCGGGCGCGCGCGTTCGGCGCCGCGGCGGGCTGGCCGGACGACGAGTCGAGCAGATCCGCGGCGTTGAGCACGAGCACGATCGTGCCGTCGCCCATCAGCGCCGCGCCCCAGACGCCCCGCACCCTTCGCAGATGCGTGCCCAGCGGCTTCACGACCACGTCGCGGCTGTTCAGGACTTCATCCACGGCCAGAGCGACCGGCGCGCCGCCGAGATTCGCGATCAGGATCGGCTGCGCCGCCGCCGCGTCCGCCGCGTGCGGCAGCGCCAGCACGTCGGCGAGCGCGCGCACCGGATACGTCCGGCCGTCGACGGTGACGACCCGCTCCGTACCGACTCTAGCGAGCGTGGACGACTGCGGCCGCACGATCTGCCGGACGGCGGCGAGCGGAACGCCGAGCGTCTCCCCTCCCGCCCGCACGACCAGCGCGCGCGTGATTGCAAGCGTCATCGGCAGCCGCAGCGCCATCGTCGTCCCCGCGCCGGGCTCGGACGCGATGTCGATGCGGCCGTTGACCCGCGTCATCTTGGACTTGACGATGTCCATGCCGACGCCGCGCCCCGAGATCTCGCTGACGTGCGAAGCGGTGGTGAACCCGGGCTCGAACACGAGCGCGTACAGCGCCTCGCGCGGGAGCGCTGCCGCCTGCGCTTCGCCGAGGAGCCCGCGGTCGACCGCCGCGCGTCGGATCCGATCCGCGTCCATGCCGCGGCCGTCGTCCTGGACTTCGATCAGGACGTCGGTGCCCTCGTGGTACGCACGGACGGTGATGCGGCCGCGCGCCGGCTTGCCGCGCTCGGTGCGGACTTCGGACGTCTCGATCCCGTGGTCGACGGCGTTGCGCAGGAGGTGCAGCAGCGGGTCCGCCATCTCCTCCACGAGCGACTTGTCGAGCGCGGTGTGCCCGCCCTCGAGCGCGAAATCGACGGCTTTTCCGCACGCATCCGCGGTCACGCGGACCGCGCGCTCGAGCCGCGAGGCGATCGTGTCCAGCGGCACCAGGCGGAATTCCATGGTGCGGTCCTGGATCTCGCGCGTGAGCCGGCCGAGCCTGGTCAGATCCGCGTCGAAGTCGCCGATCGCGTCGTCCACGCGCCCGCCGATCGTCGCGATGTCGTTCGCGGTCTCCGCGAGCTCGCGGGTCAGCAGGTGGAACTCCGTGTAGCGGTCGAATTCGAGCTCGTCGAAGCCGTGCGCGTTCGCGGTGACGCTGCCGGCGAGCGCGCGCACTTCGTAGTCCGACTCGAGGCGGTGTGCCACGCGCCTCAAACGGGCTGCGCTGAACTTGAGCTCGTCGACCTGCTCCACCAGCCCGGTATGGTGCTGCTCGAAGCTCGATCGATTGATCACCAGCTCGCTGACGGCGCGGACGAGATCGTCGAGCCGTTGGACGGGCACGCGCAGCATCCGGCCGCCGCCCCGCCGATCGTCGCCTTGACGGCGGTCTTCACCCTGTCGCCGCTCTGCGCCATTCCTCCGCTCGACCGCTGGCGCCGCGGAGAGCTCAGACGCGTGATCGGCGTCCGCGGACGCCGGCACTTCGGCCGGCGGCTCCGGTTCGGCGGGCGGCGCGGGCAGCGCGACGCTGCCAAGGAGCGCGTCGAATGCCTGGAAGAGTCCGGCAATCCTGGGCCGCAGGATGGCCGCGTCGATCGGGCCGACGATCAGCTCGTCGAGCGCGTCGGATGACGACGAGAGCGCGCGCACAGCCTCCGGCGTCGCGGTGGCGGTCCCCTCGAAGAGCCGATCGAGGAGGTCTTCCATGCGATGAGCCAGTTTCGAAGCGGCCTTGTAGCCGACGACGCCTGCGGCGCCTTTCAGGGTATGGACGGCGCGGCGCAGCTCGCGCAGCGGCTCGCGGTCGGACGGCTCCGCCGACAGCTGCGCCGTCAGCCGCGCGATCGTCTGGAGATGGTCCTGCGCTTCCTGTGAGAAGACCTCCGCGAGCTCCGGCGCGACGGCCGTCGGTTCGAGCTCGATGTCGAACACGGGCGGCGGCGCCGTCACCGGAGGCGCCTCCGGCATCGGCCGCCACGACGAGATTTCGCGATGATCGATCGCTGCGAGCGCGCGCAGCGGATCGTCCGCGAGGATGTCGGAGCCGGCGTCGGCAAGCGCGTCCCGCAGCGCGAGCGCATGCTGCTCGAGTGCGCGCCCGTTCAGCGCGTTGTCCAGATAGGCGGCGAACCGCGGCAGGCTGAGGCGCACGGCCGCAATCGCCGGCGCAGGAATCGTCCCACCGCGCGAGACGGACGATTCGAGCCGCTCCTCGGCGAGATTCAGCAGATAACTGAGGGATGCCAGTCCGACGATCGACGCGGCGCCTTTAAGCGAGTGGACGAGGCGGTGCGCTTCTCGGCCCGCCTCAGCGCCCGCGGGATCGGATTCCGCGGCATCGAGGGCGGCGGCGACCGCCGGCAGCGTGTCGCGCATCTCCGCCGTGAACGCCTCGAGGGCGGCCGCCGGTGCGAAATCCGCTTGTCGACTCATGACCGCACCTCGCCGTTCCGGTGAATCCGGCGATGGAAGCCGCGGACGCCGTTGATCGCGGCGGCGTCGACGCCCGCAATCTTCTGGCTCGGACTCTCGCCGGGACCGAGAAACAGATAGCCGCCGAGCGTGAGCCGCTGCGCGAGGGCCGCGACGACCTGCGTCGCGACGTCCGGCGGAAAGTAAATCAGCACGTTGTGGCAGAAAATGACGTCGTAATTGAGCGTCAGGCCGTCGAGCGTCAGCAGGTTGACCGGCGTGAACCGGATCCGCCGCCGAATCGGCTCCACGAACTCGAATTCGCCCGCCACTCCGTCGCCCGACGGGCGCAGATAGCGCTCCCGGTATTCGCCGGGAATGCCTGCCACCGCCCGCGCGTTGAATCGGCCGCGGCGTGCGGCAACGATCGACTCGCGGCTGATGTCGCTGCCCCACACCGTGAAATCACCGAGCAGTTCCCGGCGTTCCACCGCCGCCTGCGCGACCATCGCGAGCGAGTACGCTTCCTGGCCGGTCGAACAGCCCGCGCTCCACAGGTTGAGGCGGCGTCCGCGCGCCGTGTCCCGCAACTCGGGCAGCACGTGCGTCCTCAGCGCGTCGAACGACGCCGGGTGGCGGAAGAACGACGTCTCGTGATTGAGCAGATGCTCGACGAGCGCCGCCCACTCGGGCCCGCCCTCGGGCTCTTCGCTCAGGCGCGCGAAGTACGCGCCTTCATCAGCAACGCCGGAGGCACGCAGGTGCCTGCGCACCACTGCCAGGACGGCCGCCACCTGCGTCTCTCTGAACGCGAGGCCGCACCGGCGCACGAACAACGCACACCACTTCTGCGGAGCGACAAACCCGGCGCCAGGCAACATGACGCTCGTCACCGCGAGGCGACCAGACGCGGATGCGCGGCTGCGGGCGCGTCGGCCGCCTCCGGCAGCCGGAAGCGCGTGACGACGGCGTTGAGCGTTTCGACGAGCAGGCCGAGCGCGTTGATCGCCGTCGCGGTCTGCTTCGTGCTCGCCGCGGTCGTGCGCGTGACCGACGACATCTCGTTCATGGACTTCGCGACCTGCTCCGAGCCGCGCGCCTGCTGCTGCGCCGCGTCCGAGATCGCCTGGATCAGCTCGGCCAGGCGATTCGACACGCCCTGGATCTCACTGAGCGCGACGCCCGCCTCGTTCGCGATGTTGGAGCGGTTGATGACTTCGCGCGTCGTGTCTTCCATGGCGGCCATGACTTCGGCCGCCTCGGTCTGCGTGGTCTTGACCAGCATGGCCGCGCGCTTGGTCGCTTCCGTCGCCCGATCGGCGAGCCGCTCGACCTCGTCCGCGACGACGGCGAACCCGCGGCCGGCGTCGCCGGCCATTGCGGCCTGGATCGACGCGTTCAGCGCGAGGATGCTCGTGCGGTCCGCGATGTCGCCGATCAGCTCGACGATCTCGCCGATCTCCTGCGAGCTCTCGCCCAGCCGCTTGATCCGCTTCGCGGTCTCCTGCACCTGATCGCGCACCGCCTTCATGCCTTCGATGGTGCGCGTCACCGCGCGCGCGCCGTGCTCCGCGTTGGTGCGCGCCTGTTCGGCGACCGACGCCGACGACGAGGCGTTCTCGGACACGTAGTGGATCGACGCCGCCATCTGCTCGATCGCGACCGATGCCTCGACCGCCTGCGCCGCCTGGTCTTCGCTGCCTGCGGCGAGCTTCGCGGTGCTCGAACGAAGATCGGTCAGCGCCGAGGCGACGTCGCCCGACGTGTTCTGCAGCTCGCGGATGATCGCGCGCAGCTGACCGATCATGAAGTTGAACGAATCGGCCAGCGCACCGGTCACGTCGGCCGTCACTTCGGCCTGCACGCTGAGGTCGCCCTCGGCGACGCCGCTGATTTCGTCCAGCAGCTTCATCACGGACGCCTGCATGCGGTCGCGCTCGGCCTGCGACTGCGCCAGCGCAGCGGCCTTGTCCGCGATCGCGGTGATTTCCGTGGTCAGCGGACGATAGACGAACCCGTACAGCCCGACGGCGATGAGGATCACGATCGCAAGCGCCGCCGCGAAACCGGCGGTGGCGTACGCGAGACGCCGTCCGAGATCGACGCTGTCCGCCGTCATCCGGTCGCGCGCACGCGCGACGAGGGCGGCCGAGAGGCGATCGAGATCGTCCCAGGCAGCGCTGAGCGCTCGTGCTGCCGGATCGTCGCCGTCCGCGGCCGGCGATGTCGTCCGGTACGTCGCGAAGGCCTGGTCGTACGCGGTGAATGCCGTGCGCATTTCAGCCGCACCCTCGTGAGCGGCGTCGTCTCTTGCCGACAGTTCATCGAGGCGGACGGCCGCTCTGGAGCGCGCCGCGTCCCACTGCTGCAGGGCGTTCGCGCCGTCGCGCGATTGAGCGCGCTGGACGGCGAAACCGACATGCCAGCGTCCGAGCTCGGCGACCGCGCCGGCAACCTGCGCCGACACGTCGGCGAGACGCGCGTCCGATTCCGCGATGCGGCGCGCGTCGCGCCCGATGGCGCGCACGGTCCAGCCGGCCACCCCGGAGGCGGCCGCCCGC
>DASQHH010000929.1:0-2750 GCA_035632195.1 Vicinamibacterales bacterium | reverse complement strand
CAGGAAATACGCGTACGGCGCCCAGCAGCCGATGTAGAGCGTCCTCTTGTCGAGCGCGACGGATTTCCTATCGAAATCGCGATTGATCGCGTTGTACAGCGCGACGAATCCGTAATGCTGCCGCACGACGTGGTAGTAGCCATAGAACGTCGCGAACGCGAGGTAGAGGAGGAACGGATCGTCCGACTGCGTGACGGCGTTGGCCGCCAGGGCGAGTGGTCCGATCGCGAACGTCAGCAGGCTGACGATCAGCAGTCCGGGGCGGCGCCGCCATTCGTCCGCGTCGAAATAGGTTCGCGTGAATGCCGCGCCGATGTGCGGTCCGTCGAACGCGAGCAGCCACACCCACCAGAGCGCGACGATCGGCAGCCCACCGGCCCACAGCGCCAGAAAGAGAAGGCTGAGCACGGCGCCGCCGAAGAACCAGGCCAGGTCGAACCGTCGGCTCACGAGCCAGGGTGCAGCGGCCACCTCGGAATGATACGGAACGGTAGCAGCCGCCGCCATCCGGCGCGCCGATAATCGAGGCATGCCACTCGCCCGGGTTGCGCTTTCCGCCCTTCTCGTTTTTGGCGTCGCTGCCGTGCTGGAGGCGCAGGTCACGGCGCCGCTGTCGCGCAGCGAGCGGAAGGAGCGCATCAAGAATCTCTCCGACAAATACCGCGAGTTTCTCAATGACGTCGAGCCGATCATCCATCCCGAGGAGGTCGATGCGTTTCTGCGCATGGAGAGCGACGCGCAGCGCGACGCGTTCATTGACGACTTCTGGAAGCGGCACGGCGCGGCGAACAAGCTCGATGCGAACGGGTTCAAGACGATGTACTACGACCGCCTCGAGCACGCGCGCAAAACCTATCGCTCCGCAAATACCGACCGCGGACGCATGTACATGGTGCAAGGGCCGCCTGCCGACATTTTCAAGATCGACGAATTCGCCTGTCGCCTTCTGCAGCCGCTGGAGATCTGGACCTATTACGAGCTGCCGGGCGTCGGTCACGAAATGCGGCTGATTTTCTATCGTGCTCGCGATGGTGTCGAATTCCATCTCTGGCAAAATCCGAACAAGTCCGATGTGGCAGTGCTCGATCTCGTGTCCTCCGAGGTCGTTGCCACGAACCCCGAGCCGTCGGACCAGATGGCCGCGCTGTTCGGCAGGTGCGACAAGCTGACCAATCGCATCAAGCTGGAGTGCGATTGCCCGAATATCGTCGTGCAGTTCATGCAGGCGTTTCAGGAGAGCATGGTCACGCGCGACGACTGGACAAAAGCCTACGCGCCGCCGCCGGTCAACAAAGAGGAGGTTTATCGCGGACTGAAGTCGGTCGTCATTCCGACGCCCGGCGCAACGAAGCTCCCGTCCGAATTCTCGATGGCCTTTCCGTTTCGCCAAGGAGAGCGGACGGACGCGCAATTGATCGTGCTCGTGCCGAAATCGCAGCTCGTCGTCAAGGAGGCCACCGGGACGAAGCTCTACAGCGTCGACGTCACGGGCGAAGTGCTCAAAGAAGGTCGGATTTTCGAGCATTATCGCTATCGATTCGATTATCCGGCCGGCATTGCATCGGACAAGATCGCCATTCTCGTCGATCGCCTTCTGCGACCCGGCGAGTATCTGTCGCGCATGAAAATCGCCGACGCCAACGCGAAAGCGGAGGCGATCGTCGAATCGCCGCTGAGCGTCCCCGAGCTGCTGAAGGGGGAAGCGGAACAAAAACGGCGCGAAGCCGGCGCCGCGACGGTCGCAAAGATCGCGGCAGACACGAATCAGACCATGCTGCGCATTGTGCCGCTGCCGGACGAGCTGCTCGCCGGCCTGCAGCACATCGACACGATCGCATTCGGCGACGACATCAAAGCGGTCGAATTTTCGCTCGACGGCCGCAAGGTCATGACGAAGCGCACGCCCCCCTACACGCTCGACGTCGACCTCGGCCGCGTCCCGCAGCGGCATCGCATCCGCGTCGTCGCGCTCAATGACAAAGGAGAGACCGTTGCCGGCGACGAGGTGGTCGTCAATTCGGGCAATGAGCCGTTCCGCGTGCGCATCGTGTCGCCGCGCCTCGCTCCGCGGCTTCACGGGCGGACGCGCGTCGAGATGGCGGTCAGTGTGCCCGAGGGGAAGTCGATCGAGAAAGTGGAGTTGTTTGTCAATCAAACGCGGCTCGCCACGCTGTATGAGGCGCCGTTCGTCCAGACCGTCGAGATTCCGCAACGGAACGGCGTCGCGTATTTGCGCGCGGTGGCGACATTGAAGGATTCGGAGCTCGCGCCGGTCGAGGACGTCGTCATCCTCAATTCGCCGGAATTCACGGCCGACGTGAACGTACACCTCGTCGAGCTGCCGACGACCGTCTTCCGCGACGGGCGTCCCGTCAATGACGCAAAGGAGTCCGATTTCCGCGTGCTCGACAACGGCAAGCCAGTGGCGGTGGCGAAATTCGAGCACGTCTCGAATCTGCCGCTGTCGCTCGGCCTGGCGATCGACACGTCCGCGTCGATGCAGCCGCGCATGGCGGAGGCGCAGAAGGCGGCGTCGCAGTTCTTCGCGAACGTCCTGCACAAAGGCGACAAGGCGTTCGTCGTGTCGTTCGACCTGCAGCCGCAGATGATGCGCGGTTGGTCGTCGAATTTGACGGAGCTGACCGAGGGGCTGGCGAAATTGCGCGCGGAGGAGTCGACGTCGCTCTATGACGCGGTCGCGTACTCGCTGTACAACTTCGTCGGCGTCAAAGGGCGGCGGGCGCTGGTGG
>DASQHH010000928.1:0-6776 GCA_035632195.1 Vicinamibacterales bacterium | reverse complement strand
CGTTGATCTCGTTCTGCGTCGCGCTCGGGAACGCGCACTGCGCCTTGTGGTTCCACATCGGGTTGCTGTCGCCGCGCGCCTCGACGGCCGTGTACGTCGCGCCCTTGAACTTGTCGGCGTAGTCCTTGATGCGTCCGCGGCGCAGGTTCTTCAAATCCATGACGAACTGCAGCTTCTCGGTGGTGATGCCGGCCTCGTCGTAGATGTAGCCGCCCGAATCCGACAGCGTCACGGCCTTCGCGCCGAGCTGCAGCAGCTTCTCGACGGTGTACTGCGCGACGTTGCCGCTGCCGGACACGAGGCACGTCTTGCCCTGCAGCGTTTCGTTGCGCGTCGCCAGCATCTCCGCAGCGAAATACACGGCGCCGTAACCGGTCGCCTCGGGCCGGATCAGCGACCCGCCCCAGTTCAGCCCCTTGCCGGTCAGCACGCCGGTGAATTCGTTGCGGATGCGTTTGTACTGGCCGAAGAGGAACCCGATCTCGCGCCCGCCGACGCCGATGTCTCCCGCGGGCACGTCGGTGTCGGGCCCGATGTGGCGGCACAGCTCCGTCATGAAGCTCTGGCAGAAATGCATCACTTCGTTGTCGCTCTTCCCCTTGGGATCGAAATCCGAGCCGCCCTTGCCGCCGCCCATCGGCAGCGTCGTCAGCGAGTTCTTGAGCACCTGCTCGAACGCCAGGAACTTGAGGATGCCGAGGTTGACGGACGGATGGAACCGCAGGCCGCCCTTGTACGGGCCGATCGCGCTGTTCATCTCGATCCGGAATCCGCGGTTGATCTGCACGCGCCCCTGGTCGTCCTGCCACGGCACACGGAACATGACGACGCGCTCGGGTTCGACCATGCGCTCGACGATGCGCGCGCTGCGGTACTCGGGCCGCCGCTCGAGGACGAGATCGAGCGATTCCACGACCTCCTGGACGGCCTGGTGAAACTCCGGCTCCGCGGGATTCTTCGCCTTGAGGTCGGCAGTCAGATCGGTAACGAACGAAGAAGTCGGCACGATGAACTCCCGGTAGGGCGGGTCCTTCCGGACCCGCCATTATTTATGAAGACGCTACGGCGTCACGCGCAGGGAGAGTCTATCCCGAGCCTCGCCCGACGCGCTCGTGGCCGTGAGATCCACGAAATATTCACCGGCGGCGAGGCCGGACAGCGGCAGGTCGATTTCGCGGAGATCGTGGCGGGTCACGGCGACCGACAGATCTCGCATCGTGCTGCCCATGCGGCTCATCAGCTTCGCGGACAGCGAGACGTTGCCGTCCGGTCCGTAGAGCGGGACGCGGATCAGGAGGCGCTCCATGCGGCTGAATTCGCGCGAGACGACAGGCATGGCGGCGTCCGTGTCGAGCGCGCGGAACTCGCGCTCGTTGCGCGCGCGCAGCACTTCCGGCGTGCCGATGACCACCTGTCCGCGCAGGTCGCGCACGGTGATGTCGCGCACGTCGCGGTCGAGGACGTCCGAAGCCGCGTCCTGGATCGACATCCGCAGGCGCAGGCGGCCCGGCGGGACGTCGAACACGGCGCGGACGGGCGGCGCACCCGGCACTGCGCTCACATCGACGACCCCCACGCCCGTCGGCAGCACCGTCCCTTCGAAGAGCACGGCGTCGTCTTTGCCGAGCGCGGTGAGGACGAGCCGCGACGGCAGATGCCGGACGCGGTCGCCCGGCACGTGCGCGGCAGGCTCCCAGAGAAACGTCACGCGCGTGCGTCCGTCGGGGCCGCGCGCCATGCCGAACCATGGCTGGATCAGCGTGCTCGCGTGCGGCGCCGGCTCCGGCGGCCTGACCACCTTCGGTTCGTTGAGTTTCGCAAGGAGCGCCGCGCGCATCACGTCCTCGGGCGACGGCGCGTAGTAGCCCTTGCGCGCCCGCAGGTCGACGCCCTTGCGGGCCACGCTCACGTCGACCGGATGAAAGCGGCCGTCCTCGGCCGGCGCCGTGCGGTACGTCAGCAGGTAGTACGAGCCCGCGTCCGCCGCTGCACGGGCGAGACCATCGTCGAGATCGCCGCCGATGGCGCGGCCGTCCGTCTCGCCGGGCAGCGACGCGAGGGCGTTCGGCCGCGGCGTAGACACCGCCGCCACATCGGGCGCCAGGTCGGCCGGCGCCTGCCGCGGGTCGACCGTATAGACGGCGACGTTCGCCTTGTTCGCCGATCGGATCACTGTCTCGAGCGTCGGCAGCACTTCGCCGCGGAGCCGATCCGGCCGCGGGAGACCCTCGGCGACGATGATCAGCGTCTTGCGCCGGTCACCGGAGCTGCCGAGCTGAACGGCAAGTGCGTTGATGGCCGACCACGCGACCTGGGTGCGCGCGGCTTCGATGCGCGCCGGCGTCCCCGCGATGAAGTTGCGCTCGTAGCTCGTGCGCGGCGCCAGGTCGCCGCGGCGCCCGGAGAATTCGTCCACGACCTTCCGCGCCGCGGCGCGATCGGTCGAGAACTGGATGGCGAAGAGCGAATCGAGCGGCCGCATGATCGCGAGCTCGTCGCCCGGCTGCAGGTCGTGGTCGATGAAGCCGGCGAGCGCGGACCGCACGCGGTCGGTGTCCGCGGCGCTGACGTGATACTCGTCCAGGTAGACGGCGAACTGGCGCGCCTCGTTGGTGATGAGCCGCGCCGACTCGAGCGACTGCGTGGCGCCGGCGTCCTTCAGCTGGAACTCCGCCGGCTTCAGCGTCTCGACGGCGCGGCCGCGGGCGTCCGCAGCCAGCACGTCAATCGAGACGACGCGTACCGGGATGACAGGCGGCGCCTGCGCGCTGATGACAGCAGACGCCGCGAGCGTGAGCGCAAACCTAGCCGGTAATCCTGAACCCAAGGAGCTCTTTCGCCTCGCCGCCTTCGCCGGTCGTCTTGATTTCGAGGATGTACTCGCCGGCCGCCATTCCGGCCAGCGGCAGCTCGAATTGCTGCTCGCCCGGCTTCGGCGCCGCAACGACCGACACCTCGGAGATAGGCTGCCCCGCTCGGTTGAGGAGATGCACGCTCAGGGCGGCGGACGTGCCGCCCGGTCCGTACGCGGGTACGCGCACGACGAGCCGGTCCATGCGCGTGAACTCGCGCGTCGTAATCGGCACGGGATCCGCATCGGCCTTCAGTTGCTGCAGGTCGCGCGCGGTGCGCGCGCGGAACACTTCCGGCGTCCCGATTGCCGACGTCGGAGACGTCATGTCGGGGACGGTGATCTCGCGTACTTCGGTGTCGAGCACCTGCGACGCCGTCCCTTCGACGGACAGCCGGAGCTGCATTTTGCCCGGCGCCGCCTCGAAGCTGACCCGCTGCGGTCCCTTCGGCGCTGCTCCGCCGCCGGCGCCCGCACTGGGGGTGGTGCTCGCCAGCGCGACGTCCGGAACACGGCCGCGGAAGTACGGAGAGCCGTCAGTGCCGAGCGCCATCACGGAGACCCGGGCGGGCGTCTCGGTCTCGCGCCCACCGGCGGACTTCGGCATGGGCTCCCACACGAGCGTGACGCGAGTCTTGCCGTTCTCCCCGCGGGACGTGCCGATCCAGGTGCGGACAACCGCCGCGCCCGAAGGCCTCCCGATGGCGGCGAGCGCAGCCTCCATCGGTTTGGGCAGGTCCGGTTTGGGCGGCGCGAGCGCGCGGGCCGTCTGCTCGGCGTTCAGCGCCCAGTAGCCCTTGCGCGCGCGCACCTCCACGCCCGGCCGCTTCACCTTGACCTTGATCTCGTGGAATTTTCCGTCGGTCGGCGCCTGCGTCGAGTTGTAGCCGAGCAGGTAGTACGCGCTGCTGTCCTTGACGATCTGCTTCATCGCGACGTCGAGGTCGTTGCGATTGACGATCGCGCGGCCGTCGGTGTTCTCGGCCAGCGAGCGCAGCGTGTCCTGCGTCGACGTGAGGAATTTCTGGTCGGTCTGGATGTTGACGCCTTCGTTGATGTCGAATTCGAACCCGGGCAGCCCGCGGGGATCGACCGTATAGATCGATACGTTGTTCCTGTTCGCCGTGTCCCACACGTTGCGCAGGTCGGTCAGGATGTCGTTGTCCGCCATCCACTGCGCGCGGTCCTCGTTCGGATCGTTCAGGCCGGCGAGCGGATTCAACGCGTTCGGATTGCCCAGGCCGGGCAACTGGGAATCCGCGTTGCGCATCTGCGGCGGCACCATGTAGGTGTAGCCCTCGGTGACGAGGATGAGCGATTTGCGCCCTTCCTTCAGGCCGCCCATGTGCGTGATCAGCGCCTTGATCGCGGAGAGCGACACTTCGTTGCGGATGCGCTCGACGGTCTCGGTCGGATAGTGGGCGTACTGTTCTTCGTACTGGTTCCGCGGCGTGTAGTCGTACTTACGGCCGCGGAACTCCTGGAGCGCCTTTGCGACCGCCTCGTGGTTCCGCGTGAAACGCACCGACCCGGTCGTCTCGAGCGGGTACATCACGCCGACCATGTCGCTGGGGCCGATCTGCGTCTGGATGAACCGGTAGAGCGGATTGGCCGCGGCCATGCTCGTGCCTTTGCGCACGTGGTAGTCGTCGAGAAACACGCCGAACAGCCGCACATCGTCGCGGCCCGCTTCGGATTCCTCGTCGTAGTCCGTGCGGATCTGGCGCGGCGCCTCCTTGATCGATTCCTGTATGCCGCCGTCCAGCTTCACGAGCTTGAACGATTCGATCTTCTGCGGCTTGTTGTCCTCGCTGACGTCGAAATCGCTCTCCTTCAAATCGGAGATGGGATTGCCCGCCTTGTCCGTGATGATGACGTCGACGCGGACGAAATTGATGTTGGTGCGGAACGAGGGTGGCTGCTGTCCGCCTTCGCGGCCCGTTGTCTGGTCCTGGGCCGCTTCGGCGGGACGAGCGGGCGGCTGCTGCGGCGGTTGCGCCTGCTGCGCAGCCGCGGGCTTCTGCGATTGCGCGTCGACCGTCAACGTCGCCAGGGCGGCAACGGCGAGCAGTCCGATCGCTGTTCTGACTGTGGTGCCCATGCACCTATTATCGCAGCACCCTCAGCGCGATGTATTGCTCGGTGAGGTCGCCGCCGCGTTCGGCGACGAGGCGGACGACGTAGTCGCCGGGCCCGACGTTAGCCAGCGCCAGCGTCGTTTCTGCGCGTCCGGGCGTGACGGTCACCGGCAATTTTGCGAGTTCCTGACCCGTACGGCCGAGCAGCGTCGCGGTCAACGCCGGCGGCGCGTCCGTGGGAATGAGGGCGCGAACGGCGACCCGCTGCGACCGTGCGAATTCGGGACGGACCGCGCGCTCTTCCGGCTGGAGCCCATGCAGAACGACGAAGGACGGGGCGCCGACGAGCGGCGGGGTTCCGACGGACGCCGATGTATTCGCCGCCGCCGACTCGAACGCGCGCCTGGGCAGAATCAGCTCGTCGCCCGCCGGACGCAGCTGTTCCGCGAGGCGCGCCAGCGCCTTGTCGATCTCGGCCGGCACCGCCGGCGCCGTCTCCGTCCGCACGTCGTCGCCCTTGAAGGCGAGGTAGCCCGCCCGCGCACGCACCGTGACTCCGCGGCGCTTCACGCGAATCGCAATCTTGTGGAATTTTCCGTCGGTCGGATGCGCGGAGACGAAGCCGAGCAGATAGTACGCGCTGGCGTCGCGGCTGACTTGCGCGAGCGCGCCCGCCAGGTCGTTGCGGTTGACGATGGCGCGGCCGGCGGTCTGTTCCGCCAGGCTCTTGAGCATCTCGATCGGCGGCATGCCGGCGGTCCGCTGGACGCCGACTCGCAGTCCGCCGGGATCGACCGGGTACAGCGACACGTTCACACGATTGGCGGCGCCGATCATCCCGAGCAAGTACTCTGCGGAGTCGGTGAGGCTGCTTGCGAATCCGACCTTCTCCGCCACGAGGATGAGCGATTTTCGCCGGTCCGAAATCGCTCCGAGATGCGTCACGATCGCTTCAAGCGCCGAATCGGACACCTGCGTGCGCAGGGTCTCGATGTCCCGGGGGTGGCGCAGGTGCTCTTCCTCCGCCGGATACTTCGGCGGGAAATAGTCACCCATTCGGCCCGCAAACACCTGAATGCGCTGAAGGACCGGTGCGCGATCGCGCGTGTAGCGCACGTCGCGGACGGAATCCATCACGCCGTATACGGCGACGAGGTCCGCGGCCGGCAGCGTCCGCACGAACTGCACCAGCGCCGGCACCGCGCGAAACGCGTTGCCGCGCGTGACGTGATACTCGTCGAGGAATATCGCGAACACGCGGACGCCGTCGAGGGCGGCCTCGCGCGCCTCGTCGTCCACAGTACGGATCGGCGAGATCGCATCGTCGCGCCACTGCGCGGCGTCGGCGGAGACGAAGCGGAACGCCGTGACCGCGGCCGGCGTGCCGTCGTCGGTGATCTCGAAGTCGTCCGCCGTCAAATCGGACGCCGGATTGCCGGATCCGTCCGACACGAGCGCATCCACCTGGACGAGGTTGGTTCCGGTTCTGAATGTCGGTTGTTGAGCCGCCTGCAATGCGGTGATCAGCGCGACGAAGCCGCAGATGGTGAGGGCGCGCAAGTGAGCTCCTGGCTGGCGTGAAAATGATAGCATCGAGGCGTGACGACCAAAGTTGAGCCGGCGGGCCGCGCGCTGACGATGCTCGCCGAGGACGAGCGGCTGTTCTGCGACAGCGTCTACGAATTCGCCGACCGCGAGATCCGGCCGCTCACCCGGGAGATGGACGAGCACGCGAAGATCCCGCGCGAGCTGATCGCGAAGCTGTTCGATCTCGGAGTCATGGGCATCGAGGTGCCGGAAAGCCATGGTGGCGCCGGCGCCACTTTCTTCCACTCCGTGCTCGCGGT
>DASQHH010000927.1:0-4162 GCA_035632195.1 Vicinamibacterales bacterium | reverse complement strand
TCGAGGACTGCGCGCGTTCTCGGCGGCGCGCAGCCGGCTGGTCGAGGACCGGCTTGCCGACGGAGTCCGCGCCGGCGTGACGCAGTTCGCCGTCCTCGGCGCCGGCCTAGACACCTTCGCATATCGGAATCCGTACGCGGGGCTGCGCGTGTTCGAAGTCGACCATCCGGACACCCAGGCGTGGAAGCGCGCTCGTCTCGAGGAAGCCGGCATTCCGACGCCGCCGTCGGTCACGTACGTGCCCGTCGATCTTGCAGCGGCAGACTGGTTCGATTCGCTGCGCGCATCGGGTTTTCGCGCCACCGCGTCCGCGGGATTCTCATGGCTCGGCGTGGTCACGTACCTGACGGTCGAGGCCGTGCGCGCGACGCTGCGGCGCATCGCCGCCCTGCCGGCCGGGACGTTCGTCGTCTTCGATTACGGGATTTCGCGCGAGCTGCTGACCGACCGCCAGCGCGCGGTGCTCGACGCAGCGGCGGCGAGAGTGGCGGCGATCGGCGAGCCGTTCGTGACGTTCTTCCAGCCGAGCGATCTGGAGGCTGAGCTGCGCGCCGCGGGATTCTCGTCGGTGGAGCAGTGGGGACCGGACGGTCTCAACGCGCGATACTTCGCCGGGCGAACCGACGGACTCCACGCCGGTGGGCTCGCGTGGCTCGCGTGCGCGGCGGTCTAGGCTCGGCGAGGATCACTGGTCGGTGTCGAGCCGCCGCGCCAGTTCCGCGAGCACCGTCCGCGCCGCTTTGACGTTGCGCGCCCCGGAACGCCGCAGGGCCGCGGCGACGACGCCCTCGACGGTGGCCCGGGAACTGCGGGCGTAGACGCGTCCGCGTGGCGCGAGGCGCAGCCGCGTCCGGCGGCTGTCCGCCGGGTCGCGCTCGCGCGCGATCAGCCGGCGCGAGGCCAGCCGCTGCAGGATGCCGGTAATCGTGCTGGGGTGCAGGCGCACGATGTGCGCCAGCTCGCCGGCCGACAGACCGGGGAAGTGTCCGACGATGCGCAGCACGAGGCGCTGCGGTCCGGTCACGCCCAGTTCCGACTCCATGCGCTTGGACATCCGCTGCAGGCTGTGCTCGATGGACCAGAGCAAGCGCATGAAATCGAGCGTCGGTTCGAGCAGCCGCGTGTTCATTTGACCTCAAAGTATTGATCCGAATCCTTCGAAGAGTTTAATTTGACCTCAAACTATCTTGAGGCGTATCCTCGTATCACCCAGTGAGGAGGTTGTCGATGTCGCGCTCCGTCCACGCAGTCTGTATCGTTGCCGGCCTCGGCGTGCTCGCCGCAGGCTGCCACCACAGCGTACCCGCCGCCGCCGCGTCGGCCCGGATGCCCGCGCCGTCCGCCGCCGCAGCGAGGCCCGCTCCGGCGGTTCCCGCGCCGCCGCCGTCCGCGGTCGCCCCGGCGCCGCTCTCGGAGGCGGAGCTGTTCCGGCGCAAGTCTCTCGATGCGCTCAACGCCGAGCATCCGCTTGGCGACGTGTTCTTCGACTACGACAAGAACGCGCTGCGCGACGACGGCCGCGCCGTCCTTCAGCGCGACGCGGCATGGCTGGCGAAATGGCCGGGGACCCGCGTCAGTCTCGAAGGGCACTGCGACGAACGCGGATCCGCCGAGTACAACGTCGCGCTCGGCGACCGCCGGGCCGAAGCCGCGCGCGACTATCTCGTCAGTCTCGGCGTGTCGGCGGATCGCCTCGTCGTCCGCAGCCTCGGGAAAGAGGCGCCGTTCTGCCACGGCGAAGACGAAAGCTGCTGGTCGCAGAACCGCCGCGATCACTTCGTCATCGTCGCCAAGTGAAGCACCCGGCGGCATGGACGACAGTCCCGACCTGCAGCTGCAGCAGTCGTCCGGCGCGTCCGATCCGGACAGTCCGGGGCCGGCGCGCGCGGCCGTCCTGGCCGTCGCAGCGGCGCTGCTGGTCGGGGTCGCCGCCGGGATCGGCGTATTCCTGATGCTTCAGGCGCGGCGCGCTCCCCCCGCCGCGCCGATGGTCGTGGCTGGGCCGCCCGACGCAAAGCCGTCCACCGCCGCGCCCCGTCCGCTCGGCGGCGAACCGGACGCCGTCGCCGTCCCTCCGCTCGACGAAAGCGACGTGGTGGTCCGCAGTCTGGTCCGGGGACTATCGCGGAGTCCTCAGGTGTCAGCCTGGCTCGCCACCGACGGCCTGATCCGCAACTTCGCCGTGGTCGTCACCAATATCGCCGGCGGCGCGACGCCGGCGAAGTTCCTCGCGCCTCTCCGCCCGGCATCCGCTTTCCGCGCGATCGAGAGCGGCTCCGAGACTCGCGTCGACCCGGTCAGGTACGATCGCTACGCGACTGTGGCGGCCGCCATCGCGTCGATCGATCCGGGAGGCGCCGCGCGGCTCTACGCGACGCTCAAGCCGCGAATCGACGAGGCCTATCACGATCTGGGTTATCCCGGGCAGTCGTTCGATCGGCCGCTCGAGCAGGCGATCCAAGCTCTCCTGAGGACGCCAATCGTCGACTCGGACATCCCGCTGAAACACAAGGGGATTGGTTACGCCTACGTGGACGACAGGCTCGAAACGCTCACGGCCGCGCAGAAGCAGTACCTTCGCATGGGTCCGCGCAACATCCGGGCGATCGATCTCCAGCTGCGCGCCATTGCCCGTGCGCTCGGCATTCCCGACGCAGACCTGCTCCGCGGCTAGAGCACGCGGTCGACTACTGAGACGCGCGCTTTGCTGTCAGCAGGCGCCGCGCATTGCCCGTGAAGATCAGATCGAGCTCGGCCTTCGTGAGTGTCGCGCGGCCGACTGATTCGACGGTCGGCACGATCATCGGGACCGGTCCGCTGTCGGTGCCGAAGAGGATCCGATCCGCGCCGAATACCTGCGCCGCGAGCGTGACGCTGCGGGGACCGCGCCCCGTGTTGCCGGTGTCCACGTAAAGGCGCTTGAAGCGCTGATCCGGTACAGGTTGCCCGGACTCCTCGGCGGCCATCTGAATCTGCTCCGCGACCCACGCGAACGCCCCGCCGATCATCGCCATCTGCACCGTGACGTCGGGGTACGAATCGAGGAAGTTCGTCAGGCCCAGTGTGATCATGCCGGTGGCGAGGTGCGACGCGGTGACGAGCCCTGCGCGTCCGGCGGGGTAGTCGCCGTCGGCGGCCGGCGGCGCGCCTCGCTTTGGACGCGACAGCCCGAAATAGGCGTCCGAGGCGCCGGCCTCGGCGTGCTGTCCCGGGACGTCCGGGCTCGCGGCGCCGCGGTGGACGATGATGTGGCTGTGGTGTTTCTGCGCGACGGCGAAGACGGGCGCGAACGCCTTCGCGCCGGACAGGCTGACGAAGGCGTCGAGCGGCAGGGTCGCGCCGATGAGGCCCAGCTCGCTGTGCGCGCGCTCGAGCTCGGCGGCCGCCCATTCGATGCGCGCGGTCGGCAGCGTCGCGCACCCCGAGAACCGCGCCGGATATTTCCGCACGACCGCCGCGACGTCGTCGTTCTGCGCCCGCCAGAACGCCCGTGCTTCCTCGGGCGGCATGACGCCGTCGTACGACGCTCCGACATAGGACAGCACCTGGCGTTCAACGCCGGCGCGATCCATCTCGCGCAGCCGCGCGTCGACGTTCGTCCAGGCGTCGCCCGCGGGCGGGCGCGGACTGGGGCGCTTCTCGAGGAGCTCGATGACGTGCGGTCCGATCCAGTGCGCGTGCCAGTCGACGATGCCCGTCCGGCCGGCTGCTTTCGTCTGGGCCCGCAGGCCTGCCTTCATCGGCGCTGCAGCCGCCGCTCCGATCGCTCCGAGAAACCGGCGTCTCGTGGTCATGGCTCGAGAAGCATAACCCGTGTGACCTTTGTCACGACACGGATCGACGTTCCGTCTTCAGCCGCCCGCGCCTTCAGCCGCCGATAGATGTGGTTTGGAATGTCGACCGTCGTCCGCATCTCCGCATCGCGCGATATTTATGGCACGGGTGCAATTCAATGCGGAGCCGGTCCGCTTGGCGCCGTAAGGACGTCGAGCCGAAGGCGGATTGGCATTGCCGCAGCGGTCGGCTTCGGCGTCGACACCGAGAACGCCGACGACAGCAGATCCGGATCCTCGAGCTTCGCCGTGACGTCGATGCGCGTGCCGCCGGGCAGCGCGATCGGCTTCGCGAACCAGTACCGCCGGACCCAGTCGGCGCGGGTATT
>DASQHH010000926.1:0-14315 GCA_035632195.1 Vicinamibacterales bacterium | reverse complement strand
AGGCGAGCCGGCTGCTCGCGACGTCCGCTATCCCGGCCGCGATTCTACGGTCCGTTGAACAATACACGGCCGACACCCGTCTCGCCGACGATCTGACCATTCTGGTCCTTCGGCGCCGCCCGCTCGCCATCTAAAATAAGGATTCCGGCAATCTCTGATGCGCATCCGTCTGGCGGCGATCGCCGTCGTGTCCACGCTCGCATTCGTCCTCGGTACCGCGGCGCCCGTCCGCGCGCAGGATGATCAGATCGAGAGGCTGCTCCGGCGGCTCGAGGAGCTGGTTCAGACCAACGATACCGTCGGCTATGTGTCGCTCCTGACCGGGACCGCGGACGCGGCGCGCGCGCGCGATTTCCTGTCGACTGAATTCGCGCCCGGCGTCGAGCACGCGGTCATTCAGGAACGCGACCGGACGCCGCTGGCCAACATGCCGGCCGGCAACGGGCACCGGATCATGGTCGATGTCTTCGCGGACTTCGGCCCGCGTGCGCGCATCGCGACGTGGCGCCTCGACATCGTCCGCGCGGGAGCGGCTGGCGCGTGGCGAATAAACGACGAGGAGCGGATTTCGTCGGTCGAGAGCGTGTATCGCGTCGCCCTGAACACGACGAAGCAGTACACCGCGCACAACCTGAAGATCTCCGCGGAAGACATCGACCTCTCGCTGCAGGACGGCTCGGTGTTCGTTGCCGAGGCCGAAGGCGGATCGACAGCGCTCGTACTGTTCGGCCACGGCCTCCTCAACTTCCATCCGGCACCTGAAACCGAGCAGGGACAGGTTCGGATCTTCTGCGGCCGCGAAGCCCTAGAAGCGAAATTCGATACCGCATTCATCCGTCTCAATCCCGCGGACTTCGAGACGTTCGTCTCGACCGCCGCGCTCGAGCTGACGCCGGTAGACCAGCGGCTGCTCCGTCGCGCGCAGGCGGTGTTCAACGAGGAATCGGGCAAGTCGTTCGCGATCGACCTGGGCGATCTCAGCCGGGACGCGTGGTCGCTCCTCCCGGGCATCGGCGACTTCCTCGCGGAAATCCGCACGCGGAAGTACGACACGCTCACGTACACACATTCGTCGAACGAGGCCGAGGACATCTCGTTCTTCGACCGCCGGCACAAGCACAACATCGCGCTGTACGCATCCCGCGAACAGCTCGCCAAGCGCGGCCGCTTCTATACCGAAGACGATCTCGTCGACTACGACATCCTCGACTACGACGTCGACGTCGCCTACACGCCCGAACGCTATTGGCTGAACGGGCGCACGACGCTGAAGCTGAAGGTCCGCGCGTTCGGCATTGGCACGCTCAACCTCCGGCTCGCCGACTCCCTCGTCGTCGAATCGATCGTCAGCAAGGAGTTCGGCCGGCTGTTCGGCATCCGCGTCAAGAACCAGAACATGCTCGTCGTCAATCTGCCGACGATGGTCGGACACGACTCGACGATGACCGTGACGGTGACGTACAACGGCCGGCTGGAGCCACAGTCGCCGGACCGAGAAACCGCGGGACTCCAGCCTCCCGGCCAGGCGGTCGCCGAAGACCTCCCGATGGTCGCGGCCGAACGCAGTTACTTGTACAGCAGCCGCACATACTGGTATCCGCAAGCGCCGTATTCCGATTACGCGACTGCGCGCATCCGTCTCAACGTTCCGGCAGGAGTCGACTGCGTCGCGAGCGGCACGCTCGCCCGGGGATTCCCGGCCGCCGCGGAGCCCGCCGACGGCGCGTCGAAGGATCCCGCGCTTGCGCGGAAGGTGTATCAGTTCAACGCCGCCCAGCCGCTGCGCTACCTGTCGTTCATCGTCAGCCGCTTCGAGCACGCGGACGAACGGACCGTGACGTTTCCGTCGAAAAATCACGCCGGCGGCAGCGCGGACGGCGCGATGCCGGGCACGTCGTACGGCAGCCTGAACATCGACGTCGAGGCCAATCCGCGGCAGGTCTCGAAGGGCCGCGAGATCGGGTCGCGCGCGGCGGACATCGCGTCGTTCTACGAGTCGATCATGGGCGACTGCCCGTACGACAGCTTCACGATCGCGCTGATCGAAAGCGATCTGCCTGGCGGCCACAGTCCCGCGTACTTTGCCGCGCTCAACCAGCCGCTGCCGACGTCGCCGCTCGTGTGGCGCAACGATCCGGCGGCGTTTTCGGGGTTCAGCGACTTCTTCATCGCGCACGAGCTCGCCCACCAGTGGTGGGGGCAGGCGGTCGGCTGGCAGAACTATCACGAGCAGTGGCTGAGCGAGGGTTTCGCGCAGTACTTTGCGGCGCTGTACGCCCAGCACCAGCGCGGCCCCGATGGATTCGCGTCCGTGCTGCGGCAGCTGCGCAAGTGGGCGATGGACAATTCGAGCCAGGGTCCGGTGTATCTCGGATACCGGCTCGGACACATCAGGAACGACAGCCGGGTGTTCCGCGCGCTGGTCTACAACAAAGGCGCCGCGGTTCTGCACATGCTTCGCCGGCTCATCGGAGACGAGGCCTTCTTCCGCGGGCTCCGGCGGTTCTATCGCGAGTCCCGGTTTCAGAAGACCGGCACGGAGAGCCTGCGCGCGGCGATGGAAGCGGAGTCCGGCCGCACCTTGAGCCGCTTCTTCGAGCAGTGGATCTACGGATCGTCGCTGCCGAAGCTGCGCGTCTCGTACCGCGTCGAGGGCGCGGAGCTCGTGCTCCAGATCGAACAGCTCAATGACGTATTCGACGTGCCGGTCTCGCTCTCGCTCGACTACGGCGACCGCCGGACGACGGTCGTCGTCCCGGTGACGGAACGAACCGTCGAGCGGCGGGTGAAGCTCACCGGCATGCTCCACGGCGTCGATTTCACGAAAGACGACGGGACGCTCGCCGAGGTGGAGGTCGTCAAACGGACGTAGTTTCGGATTATTCTGTGGAGATATGGATACCGTCACGCTGACGATCGACGGCCGGCAGATCACCGTCGAAAAGGGCAAGACCGTTCTGCAGGCCGCGATCGAGAACGGTATCTCGGTTCCGTACTACTGCTATCACCCCGGCATCGGCATCGACGGCAGCTGCCGCGTCTGCGTCGTCAAGATCGAGAAAATGCCGAAGCTGCAGACATCCTGCTCGACCGTCTGCGCCGACGGCATGGTCGTGTCGACGCGCACGCCGGAAGTCAACGAAGCGCGCGCCGGCGTCTTCGAGTTCCTGCTCGTCAACCATCCGCTCGACTGCCCGGTCTGCGACAAGGGCGGCGAATGCCCGCTCCAGGACTTCTCGTACACGTTTGGACCCGATCACAGCCGGATGGAATTCTCCCGCCGCGTGTTCGACGGGGAAGGCGCCAAAGGCGACGTCGACTTCGGTCCGACGCTGATGCTCAATCGGCAGCGCTGCATCCTGTGCACGCGCTGCGTGCGGTTCATGCGCGAGGTGGACGGCGACGCGCAGATCAACATCATCGATCGCGGGTACGGAAGCGAGATCGCGACGTTCCAGGAAGAAGGCGTGCACTCGCTGCTGTCGGGCAACCTGATGGACGTTTGTCCGGTCGGCGCGATAACGACGCGCGACTACCGCTTCAAGTCGAGGCCGTGGGACAACCCTCAGGCGGTCGACACAATCTGCACCCTGTGCTCGAAGGGATGCAACGTCACGGCATGGATCAAGGCCAAGCCCGAGTGGGCGAAAGGATCGCAGCTCGTGCGCTTCACGCCGCGATTCAACCCCGACGTAAACAGCTACTGGATGTGCGATATCGGCCGCTTCGAATACCACTGGATCGAGGGCGACAACCGCGTGCGCAAGCCGCTGGCCGGCGGCCAGCCCGTGTCGTGGCACGACGCGACCACGAAAATCGCTGAGCGATTGACGGCCGCTGGGCACGCGGGGGGCGTACGGTTCCTGCTGTCCGCGCATGCGTCGCACGAAGAGCTGTTCCTGTTCCGCAGGCTCACCGAAGAGCTGATGGGCGACGAAGGACCGCAGTCCATCGCGATCAGCTGGCGCGTCCGCGAAAAGCCTCAGCCTGAACACGCGAAGTTCAGAGTGCCGGCCGTCGACGCTCCGAACGTCGCCGGTGCGCTGGCGTTCGGGCTTGCAGCCGGCGCATCGGCCGGTGACGGCGCCGCGGATCTGACCGCGCTCCGTCAGGCTTTCCAGTCCGGAAAGGTTGCCGCGCTCTACGTCTTTGATCCCGGACCGGAGGGATCGCTCGGCGACGTGGGCTGGATTCTCGAGGCGCGCAAGAGCGGCAAGCTGCCGCTGCTGATCGTCCAGGGAGTACTGATGACGGACCTCGCGCGAGGCGCCGATTTCGTGCTGCCGGGCGCATCCTACGCCGAGAAGGAAGCGTCCTATACGAATGACCAGGGCCGCCTGCAGGGCACCGGCCGCGCGATCGCGCCGCCTGGAGATGCGATGGAAGACTGGCAGATTCTCGTCAATCTGGCGGCCGCGCTCGGCGTCCGATTCGACTACACGGCTGCCGCGCACGTCCGCGCCGATATCGCGGCTCGCTTCCGCGGCATGAAGGAGGTCGACGGTGCGACGGCGCTGACGTTCGGCCAGCGGATCTCCGGCAGGCACTGGCTGCAGGCGTCGAATCCGTCGGAGCGCTGGAAGTGGGATTTCATGTTCCAGGATCTGCCGCCGGTCAAAGGCGCCGTCGATCCATCGTCGCTGCCGATGCCGCCTGGAGCGATCCAGCTTCGCGAAGTGAAATGAAAAAGCTCGGGATCGCCGTCGCACTGCTCCTGACCGCTGCGACGCTGTCGGCACAGACCGGGCGCCCGCAAGCGACCGTGACGCCCCTCGTCATCAGCAATACGCGGCTGGCGCTGCGCGTCACGCTGCCCGAGGGGCTGCACACGCAGTCCAACAAACCGCGCGATCCTTCCCTGATTCCGACGGAGCTCACGATCGACACGCCGCCGGGCGTGTCCGTCGACGAGATCGTGTGGCCGCCGCCGCAGGACCTCAAACAGGAGGGCCTTGATCAGCTGCTGGCGGTCTTCGAACACGAATTCTTCATCGGCGTGCAGCTGAAGCCCGCGGCACCGGCGGACGCCAGGATCACCGCACACCTCCGGTATCAGGCGTGCGACGAACATCTCTGCTATCCGCCCAAGACCGCGGAGGTCGACTGGGCGTTCGACAAGCCGGGCTCGGACGCCGAGCTGAAAGCGGCCGCCGCGCAGATCAAGTTCGGAACCGGCGCCGCCACCGCGGAGCGGGGCCCTCGGGTCCCCGCGAAGCCGGACCGGGGAGCCGCCGGAGCGAGCAATGACGCGGTCGCAAAGCTCGATCAGTTCGCCGTGCTGGGCACAGCCGGCGGTTATCTGCCGGCGAAAGACTTCCTGTCCTTCATCCACGACGCCGAGATCGGCGTGAAGCAGCGCGGCATGTTCGAAGGCCGCGGCCCGCTGATGATCCTCCTGCTCGTGTTCATCGGCGGCCTCGCGCTCAATCTGACACCGTGCGTGCTGCCGATGATTCCGATCAACCTCGCGATTATCGGTGCGGGCACGCAGGCCGGCATCGGCGCAGGCTTTCCGTCGAAGCGCCGCGGGTTCATCCTCGGGCTGGCTTACGGGAGCGCGATGGCCGTCGTCTACGGCGTCCTCGGCGTCATCGTCATTTTGACGGCGGGATCGTTCGGCACCATCAATTCATCGCCCTGGTTCAATGCGGGCATCGCCATCCTCTTCGTCGTCCTCGCTCTGGCGATGTTCGACGTCATCATCATCGACTTCTCGAGCTGGTCGAGTCGCTTCACACCGGGCGCGAAGACGGGAACGTTCGTGATGGCGTTCACGATGGGCGCAGTCGCCGCGCTGCTCGCGGGCGCGTGCGTCGCGCCCGTCGTCATCCAGGTCGTGCTCTTCTCGAGCAATCTGTACGCGGGCGGAACGAAGATTGCGCTCGGGCTCCCGTTCTTCCTCGGTCTCGGCATGGCGGTGCCGTGGCCGATCGCGGGCGCCGGCATCGCGTCGCTGCCGAAGCCGGGCATGTGGATGGTCCGCGTGAAGCAGGCATTCGGCGTGTTCATCCTGGCGACCGCCGTGTACTACGGCTATCAGTCCTACGAGCTGTTTGCGAACCGATGGGTGGACGCCTCGGCGGTCGCGTCGGCGGTGCAGGACCAGCTGAAAGCCGGCTGGCAGCCGTCGCTCGGCGAAGGCCTCGACACGGCCGTGCGCGAAGGCAAGCCCGTGCTCATCGACATGTGGGCGACGTGGTGCAAGAACTGCCTCACGATGGACAAGACGACCCTCGAGAACGCGGACGTGGAAAGTGCGCTGAAGGACTACGTGAAGATCAAGTTCCAGGCCGAAGACCCTGATTCACCGCCCGCGTCGACGGTCATGAAGAAGTTCGACGCGGTCGGCCTGCCAGCGTACGTCATCCTGAAACCGAAGGCTGCGTCCTACGCCGATCGCCAAACACCAGCAGGTTCTGAAGCGCGAACGACGCGATAAAGAGCCCGCCTTCGGCGATCACCTTCCCGACGTACACGTTCACGCCGAGATATACGAGGCTCCGCACCAGCGAGTAGGACACCAGCATCAGCGCGACGACGAGCAGCCCGTACTTCGCGGCCTCGGACGCGATTGGACCTCTCGACTTGAAGACGGCGATGCGGTTGTACGTGAAATTGAACGTGCCCGCGATGAGCCGTGCGGTCGCCATAGCCGCGAGAATGCTGTGGCCGGCCATGAACGCGATTGCGAACACCGTGTAGTCGACGGCCGCCGTCGCGATCGACAGTCCGAGGAACCGCAGGAAAACAAAGTAGATCCGCGCCGAATCTCGCAGCGGATTGAAGTGCGACTGGCCCGCGCCTCCATAGACGGTCTCGATCGGGATCTCGTCGATCGACATCCGCCGCTTCGTCGCCTGCACGAGCATCTCGAGCTCGAACTCGTAGTGGCCGCTCTCGATCTGCACGAGCTCTGGCAGGAAACTGCGAGGGATGCCGCGCAGTCCCGTCTGCGTGTCGAAAATCGGCCGGCCGAGCAGTAGACGCACGACGCCGCGCGTCATCGCGTTGCCGAAACGGCTGCGCAGCGGCACCGGGCCTTCGAAGCGGCGGCCGCCGAGGACGAGCACGCCGGGCGACGACTCCAGCCGCTCCGCGACACGGCGGACGTCGGCCGCCAGGTGCTGGCCGTCCGCGTCGGCTGTGACGACGCCGGGCGCATCCGGCGGTGTGTGCAGCAGGTAATAGTTGAAGGCCGTCTTGAGCGCGTGCCCCTTGCCGCGGTTCACGGCATGCGCCAGCACCACCACCGGCGGCAGTGCCTTTAGCCGATCGAACAGCGGCGCCAAGGACGCCGTCGACCCGTCGTCGACGACGATGATCCGCCGACCGCCGTCGCGCGCGAGGTCGGCGACCAAATCGACGAGCGCCGGCGTCGGCTCATACGCGGGGATGACGATGGCGGCTTTCACTTCGTCCGCTGTTTCTGCTGCTGCGCGTACGTCAGGTTGTTGCGCGCCAGCGCGAAGTCGGGCCTCAACCGCACCGCCGCTTCGGCCGCCGCGATGCCCGCGTCCCACTCGCCGAGCGCATTGTGGCATGCGGCGATGTTGTTGAACGCTTCCGCGTAGTCCGGACGGAGCCTGAGCGCTTCGGTCGCGCTCGTCACGCAGTCCTGGAACCGCCCGGTCCGATACTGCGCAAGCGACAGCGCAAGGTACGACTCCGGGTTTGGCCGCACCTCCCTGAGCGCAATCTGCAGGAGCGTCTGCGAGTCGACGTCGGCGGCATTCTGCGCCACCGCCACCTGCAGCTGGGCGATGGCGTCCGGCAGGCGTCCGACGCCGCGCAGCCAGCGTCCGTAGAAGTAGTGCGACCGCCAGTCCGCAGGGGCGATTGCGATGGCCGCCCGGAATTCGCGATCGGCGTCCGCAGGCCGTCCTGCGCCGCCGTAGGCGACGCCCAGATTGATGTGCAGCAGCGAGTAATTCGGCGTGAACGGGAGCGCGCGCTCGAAGTACGCAATCGCGGACGCGTAGTCGCCTTTCTCCATGCGCGTCAGTCCGTAGTTCATCAGGCCGCGGCCGTTGGTCGGACTCTTCTCGGTTACGTCCAGCCACAGACTGTCATCGGTGCGCCAGACCTCGTTGCGCGCGTGGACCCCGACGGTTTCTGCGGCGGCGATCGCGGCAACGACGGCCGCTGCCGCCAGGCGCCGTCGGCCCGTCGTCGCCAGACGCCGCACCTGAAGCGCCGCCGTCCAGGCGAGAGCCAGGGACAGTCCGACGAACGGCAGGAACATCCGGTGATCGTTGGCAACCTCAGCGAGCGGCACGACCGCCGTCGGTACGAGCGTCAGCAGGAACCACCACAAACCAAACGCGATCGGACGCTGGATCGGCCGCCGCGCCGTGCGAACGGCCAGCCAGACGACGAGCGCGACGACCGCGACGCCGAAAAACACCCGCGCATCCCAGACGCCGTCGACGAGCTTCCAGTCGTTGTCGGCGCTCAGGTCGATCGGCGCGACGAATGCCGCCAGGTAACGGACCGTGACGAACGGCTGAGTCAGGATGTAGAGCGACGTCGACGTTCCGCCTGCCGTCCACGTCGCCGGCGTTCGATTCGACGACCACCACGCAACGACCAGGATCAGGCCGATCGACGGGCCAACCCGCTTCAGGATCGCCGACGCCGGCTCGCGCCGGGGATCGCGATCGAACAGCCAGACGTACGCGAACAGCAACGCCGGGAAGATGAAGATCGTCGGCTTCGCCAGTCCGCCGACGGCGACCGGCACCAGGTACAAGCCGTAGCGTCGCAATCGGGGCGCGACGGCGTAGATCACGAGTCCGGCCAGTCCGCCGACGGTCGCGAGAATCTCGCCGCGCTGGATGATGTAGTTGACGGTCTCCGCGCTGACGGGATGCAGTCCGTAGAGGCCGACCGCCGCCAGAGCAATCCACCGGTTCGCATCGTCGCCGGGCACCGTCCGGCCCGTGACGATCACGTACAGCGCGAACATCAGCACCAGCTGCAGCAGATACCAGGCGAAGGTGTCGATGTGAAACGCGAGCGGCCGGTATCCGCCGCCCAGCCGGTAGTCAATCGCGAGCGTCGTCTGAAGAACCGGGCGGTAGGACTGGTTGAGCGGGAGATCGCTGAACGTGCGCGCGTCGACGAAATACCGCGGGATGAACTTCACATCGCGGACGAACGAGTTCTGGACGATGGCGTGCGAGTCGTCGAAATGGAAGCCGTTATGAAAGTGGTTGGCGTAGGCGGCGCAGAGGAGCACGAGCAGGCCGGCGGCCGCCGCATGAACGCTCCAGCGTGGCATCGATGAGCGCCCACGATAGCATGCGGACGCGAGCTGCTTACAGGCCGACGAGCCCCGGCGGCACGCTGCCCGTGCACTTCGGGCACGTGACGAGAAGGCCGCGCTGATCGCCCGATTGGTCCGCCGCACGCGAGCCAGTCGGGCCGAGGACGTGGACCGAGCGGATCGATTCGCGGCAGTGCGGACAGGACACCGGATCCTTCAGGATGTACGTCGCCGGCGTGACCTCGCGGCTGACCGGTCCGGTCTGTCAGAGCTCGGGCGTCTCGTCCAGCACGCTGGTCGAGATTTCGTAGACGTCGCCGTCGAACGGAGCAGCTGAAACATCCACGGCTCTCTCCTCGCGGGAAGTCGATGGACCGAGGGGGGCAAGTCGACTGCCATAGGGATCCGCGGAGAAAGAGGGAACGTCGATAGGACTCGACGAGACACGGAGGATCGAGACGTCCTCGTTCCTGTATCGCGGTGCGAAAGAACGAGCGAAACCGTGCACCGCCGCGCACCGTGTGCGGGGTCGGCACACACGATCACGATCCGGTCGCGATGCGGACGTTCGGATGAGCTGACGGGACGCCGTCGGACCGCGCGGCGAGGGAGGCGCGCATCGGTTTGATCACGACGAGCGCGGCAGCCGCGACAGCCAGGTTGGCGACCGACGCGACGAGGAATACCGCGTGCCAGCTGCCGGTCGTCTTCTGCAGCCAGCTCGCCGCCGGAACGAGGAACGACGCCGTGCCCTTCGCCGTGTACAGCAGACCGGCGTTCGTCGCCGCGTATTTCGCGCCGTAGGTGTCCGTGCAGATCGCCGGGAACAGGCTGTAAATCTCACCCCACGTGAAGTAGACGAGGCCCGCGGTCAGAATGAACGCCCACGGAGTCGTGCCGATCGTGCCGAGCGCCCAGTACGCAGCGGCGCCGAACGTGAACACGATCGCCATGGTGTTCTCGCGGCCGATCTGGTCCGACACCCAGCCGAACGTCGGCCGCGCGAGGCCGTTCAGGACGTTGTCCACGATCCCCGCCATCACGAGCACGCTTGAACTGATGAACAGGAAACTCACCGGCAGGTTCGCGACCTTGTAGTCCTTCGCAATCGGCGCCACCTGCGCGGTGACGACGAGACCGCTCGCGGCGACCAGCGTGAACATCACATAGAGCACCCAGAACGTCGACGTCGTCGCCATCTCGAGCGGACGGTACTCGCGCGACGACTGGGTCACCTTGCGCAGGGCCGGCTTCGGAACGTCGCCGGGCTTGGGCGCCTTGAGGAGCGGGGACAGCAGGAGAATCACGATTCCCTGACCGACGCCGAACCACAGAAACGCCGATTGATAGCCGTAGTTCTTGATGACGGTGATGATCGGATACACGGTTGCGGCGGCGCCCGCGCCGAAGCCGGCAGCCGTCAGGCCTGCCGCGAATCCACGCCGATCCGCGAACCACTTGAGCGCGTTGCCGACGCAGGTCCCGTACACGGCGCCCGCGCCGATGCCGGCGAGCACCGCGCCCATGTACAGCATCGGCAGCGAGGTCGCGACGGAATTGAGCGCCCACGCGAGCGCGACGACGACGCCGCCGACCATGACGACGATCCGGGGTCCGAAGCGGTCGACGAACCAGCCTTCGATCGGCACAAGCCACGTTTCCGTCGCGACGAAAATCGTGAAGTAGATCTGGATGTCGGTGCGACCCCAGTGGAACTTTGCGTCGATGGGATCGACGAAGTACGTCCACCCGTACTGCAGGTTGGCGATCATCACCATGCAGATGACGCCGGCCACCAGCTGGATCCAGCGGTTGACCGGGGTTGCGTTGTCGGATGCAGGACTGCCGGACATTCGCCCTCCCTGGGATGCGCGTCGCACGCGTAGCTTAGTTCAGGTCTTACCGTCCCGGATCGAGATCTCTCATGACGACGCGAAGCACCTGGCGGACGACGGTCGCGTCGCGAATCGCCGCCTCCCCGCTCGTGCCGTCGCGCTCGCGATACCGACGAGCCGACGGCGGCAGCCGTCCGCAGCCCGCGTGGATCAGTCCCGCGGATTCCGCCGCAGCGATACGCTCGTCGAACGACAGCGCGGTCGCGTCACGGCCGCCGGGGCGGTTCAATGCGTCGGTAATGATGGCCTCGAGCAGGCTGCAGAACGTCATGAACGCCGCCTCGGCGTCACCCGCCTCGAGCGCGCGCTCGCCGTCGACGAACGCCTGCTCGAGTACGGGGCGGATCGACGCGTCGCGCACGAATTCAAACCGGCGTGGAGCGGAGGGTCCGGTCGAAACCGCCGGGGCCGTGCCCGCCGCCATCTGCGTCAGCGACGCGCGCGCCTGGGCGACCACCGCGAGCAGCCGGTCGAGGATCTCCGTCGGGGGCGCCTCGACGACCAGCGCCTGATCGCCGCGGCGCGGCGTCGCGACCAGAAACGCCGCGCTGAACGCCTTCGAGAGCCAGTGCGCTTTGCTGCCGCCGGAGAGCTCGTTGATCGCGCCGGCGCAGTCGCGCTGCCATGCCCGCACGGTATCGAGCACGGCCGGATCGGCAGGCCCGGAGTCGAGCTGCGCGCGGAGCTGATGTCCGCGCGCGGCCAGACGTTCCAGAAACGCGAGCGCCGTCTGAATCTCCGTCACTGCGGTGATTTCAGCAGGTCCGCGATTTCGTCGATGTGCGTATGCATGGCTCTCGCAGCGGCCTCGCCGTCGCGCCGGCGGACGGCGTCGACGACCGTCTCGTGTCCGCGCATGGATCGGCCGGGCCGGCCTTTCTGCTTCAGCGAGACCGCGCGCGACTCGACCAGCAGTGCGTTGAGCGTCTCCATCAGCCGCTCCAGGACGGTGTTGCGCGTCGCACGCGCCAGCGCCGCGTGGAACGCCGTGTCCTCGACGATGGTCGACCGGCCGCTCTTCACCTTGCGTCGCTGGGCTTCGACGATCCGGTCCAGCTCGACGACGTCGTCCGGCGTCGCCCGCAGGGCGGCCGCACGCGCGACGGCCGGCTCGAACATCCGCCGGACGTCGAGCAGCTCCTCCTGGAGGTCATGACGATGCGCGAGGACCGACGCCAGCGGGACCACGAGGCGGTCGACGTCGAGCTCGCGCGGAAAAGTGCCCTGCCCGTGCCTCGTTTCGACGAGGCCGATGGTGTCGAGCACGCGGATGGCGTCGCGCACCGAACCGCGGCTGACGCCGAAGCGCCTCGCCAGGTCGCGTTCTCCGGGCAGCGGGAGGCCGGGCGGGTACGTGCCCTCGACCATCAGGGCGCGGATGCGGTCCGCGATTTCCTCGGCAAGGCGCGTTTTCTTGATGGGGACGATGCCGTCCCGACGCGTGACAGTCTTGACAGGCCCTCCGGCCGGTGACACACTTGGTCTCTTTACTGGTCCGACCACTGGGCCAGTCTAGCATGCTCGCGAGGGTCGTGTGGAATTCGTAGCGTCGACTCCGGCCAGGTCGCTCGCCGGCGAAATCGAGGCGTACGCCGTGGCCGAGGGGCGCGTCAGCGCGCTCGTCGTGCCGTGGGAGAGCACGCCGTCCACGCTGAGCATGGCCGTGACCGCCGTGAGCGGCGAGGGCTGGGCCATCGAGCACACGAACCTGGGTACGGTCACGCTCACCGATCTCGGCAGCGCCACCCGCGTCGTGATCACCGGCGCCGACGTCGATGCCAAGCTCGCCGGCGTCTTCGACGGCTTCGCGAAACAGTTGCAGAGTCGCTTTGCGAAGTCTGCCCCCCGTGCAGATCAAGGGGGTCAGACCTCACGATGACGGAAACCGCGTCCGCGGCCCTGCCCACGATCGCGCTGCGCGTCGCAGAGGCGCGCGTCGAGGACATCGGCCACGGCCTCGCGCGCCTCGCGCAGGCCGATCTCACCCGCCTGGGCGTCCGCGTCGGCGACGTGCTGAAGGTCACCGGACGTACACCGGCCGTCGTGCGCGCCGAGCTCGCCGGCCCCGACATCGCCGCCGATGCCGCCGTAATTCAGATCGACGGCGTGACGCGAAGCAACAGCGGCGCCGGCCTCCAGGAACAGGTCTCGGTTTCGCCCGTCGAGTCCGCGGCCGCGATGTCGATTCGCCTGACGCCGCTCTGGGAAGGCGCGGCGATGGCGATCATCCCGCCCGAGCGCATCCTCGAGGACCTGCAGGGCGTGCCGGTCATCGCCGGCGCCGCCGTCCGGGTGCCGACGTTCGCGAAGGCCGTCAACTTCCAGGTCGTCCGGACGCTCCCCGACGGCGTCGTGGTGATCGGCCCGCGGACCGACATCCGCATCGTCGAGGGCGAATCGACGGCGGTGCGCGCGCCGTCGGTCTCGTACGAGGACATCGGCGGGCTCGAGCGCGAGGTCGCGCGCGTGCGCGAAATCGTGGAGCTCCCGCTGAAGCACGGGCGCATCTTCGAGCGGCTCGGCATCCTGGCGCCGAAAGGCGTGCTGCTCTACGGGCCGCCCGGCACCGGCAAGACGCTGCTGGCGCGCGCGGTTGCGGCCGAGAGCCGCGTCCACTTCATCCACGTCAACGGCCCGGAGATCATGCGCAAGTTCTACGGCGAGAGCGAAGCGCGCCTCCGCGACGTCTTCGAGGAAGCCGCGCGCCACGCGCCGTCGGTGCTCTTCATCGACGAGATCGACGCCGTCGCGCCGCGGCGCGCGGACGTCTCGGGCGAAGTCGAGAAGCGCGTCGTCGCGCAGCTGCTGTCGCTGATGGACGGCTTCGTCTCGCGCGGACAGGTCATCGTCATGGGTGCGACGAACATTCCCGAGATGCTCGACCCGGCGCTGCGCCGGCCGGGGCGCTTCGACCGAGAGATCGAGATCGGCGTGCCCAACCCGCAGGCGCGCCTGCAGATTCTGCGCATCCACACGCGCGCGATGCCGCTCGCCCTCGACGTGGAACTGAAAGAGATTGCGGATCATTCGCACGGGTTCGTCGGCGCGGATCTCGAAGCGCTGTGCCAGGAAACCGGCATGATCGCGCTTCGTCGGTTTCTGGCCGGAGCACCGCGCGTCGTCGACGAAAGGGACGCAACCCTCGACTTGCTGCA
>DASQHH010000925.1:0-7805 GCA_035632195.1 Vicinamibacterales bacterium | reverse complement strand
CCGCGATCAGCCGCCGCGCCGCGTCGACGATCTCCGCGCGGCCGCTGTAGTTCAGCGCGATGTTGAACAGCATCCCGCGGTTCGCCGCGGTTTTCTGCATCGCGATATCGAGCTCGTCGCGGACGTCGCGCGCGAGCTCGTGCTGCCGCCCGATGACCTCGAAGCGGATGTCGTTCTTCAGCAGCGTGTTCAGCTCCAGGCGGAGGTAGCGCTTCAGCAGCGTCATCAGCGTGCTGACTTCCGTCCGTGGACGCTTCCAGTTTTCAACCGAGAACGCATAGAGCGTGAGGACGTCGATTCCGAGCCGCGCCGAAGTCTCGACGACGTCCCGCACCGAATCGATGCCGGCGCGATGGCCTTCGACGCGCGGCAGGTGGCGCTTCGCCGCCCACCGTCCGTTGCCGTCCATGATGACGGCGATGTGCGCGGGCAGCTGCTCGAAATTGATCTGCCGCGCGAGCGCTTCGTCGGGCGATCCCGGCGGAATCGACGCCAGGAGCTGCTCTAACGACATGAATCGCGATTGTACTCCACGGCGACGAGAAACAACCCCTTGGAAGGCGCGCCCCGGCCGGCCTCCGACCGATCGCGCGAGGCGAAAAGCGCGTCGATGCAGTCAGGGCCGCGGCGCCTTCGGCCGACGTCCACGAGCGTGCCGGTGACCGCCCGCACCATGTGGCGCAGGAAGCCGTCGGCGCTGATCTCGAAGCGCAGCAGGTCGCCGGCGCGCCGCACCCCGGCGGCCATCACCGTGCGCACGGTCGTATGAACGTCGCTGCCGGCCGATTGAAACGCGGCGAAATCGTGGAGGCCGACGAGGTGCTCAGCCGCGGCGCTCATCGATTCCGCGTCCAGAGACTCGGGGATGTGCCACGCGTACCGGCGGTCGAACGGACTCAGCACCGCGCCGTTCGCGATCCGGTACTCGTAGGTCTTGGAGCGCGCGTCGAAGCGCGCGTGAAAGTCCGGCGCCCCAGATTCCGCGGCAGTCACCCGCACCGTGTCGGGCAGCTTCGCGTTGAGCGCGCGCTGCAGCGTCGCGGAATCGATCTCGCGCGCGAGCGTGAACGACGCGACCTGTCCGAGCGCGTGGACGCCCGCGTCGGTCCGGCCGGCGCCAATCGCCGCGACCGGCGCCTTCTCGATCTCTGCGAGCGCCTCCTCGAGCACGCCCTGGATCGACACGCCGTCCGCCTGACGCTGCCACCCGACGAAGTCGGTTCCGTCGTACGCGAGCGTGATCTTGAACGTAGACATGGATCATGTAGCGCAGCCCTTCAGGGCTGCCCGTGGCAGGCCCAAAGGCCTGCGCTACAAACGTCGTTCATGTTGCAACCGGTCGCGATCCGGGTTTGACGACTGGAAGGCCCTGGGCGCACAACGGACATTGATCGGGCTCGTACGTCGGCAGCTGCATCTGCAGCAGCGCGTGGAACGGCACGTCGAAGCGCGGGGCGCCGCGGTTCACGATGGCCGCGGCCCCGACGACCTGTCCGCCGGCCGCGCGCGCGACCTGAATCGTCTCTTTGGTCGATCCGCCGGTGGTGAGCACGTCCTCGACGACGAGCACCCGGTCACTCTCGGCGATGATGAAGCCCCGCCGCAGCGTCAGCGCGCCGTCCTGCCGCTCCGCAAACACCGCCCGCACGCCGAGCGCGCGTCCGACCTCCTGTCCGATGACGATGCCGCCGAGCGCCGGCGACAGGACGACGGTCGGCCGGAGCTCCCGCGTCAGATTCGCGAGCGCGCGCCCGAGCGCCTCCGCGTGCGGCGGATGCTGGAGCACCAGCGCGCACTGCAGGTATCCGGAGCTGTGGAGGCCCGACGTCAGCCGGAAATGGCCGTCGAGCAGCGCCCCGGATTTGCGAAACAGATCAAGAAGCTCGTCGCGTGTCATGCACCGGTCCCTTGAGATGGTCGTCGAACAGTTTCAGGATCCGCTTGTACTCGTCGGCCCAGCTCGTCTCGTCCTCGAAGCCGTGGTTTTCGACCGGGAACGGTGCGATGGACCAGTTCTCCTTGCGCAGCTCGATGAGCCGCTGCACGAGGCGGACGCTGTCCTGGAACAGCACGTTCGTGTCGACCATGCCGTGGCAGATGAGCAGCGCGCCCTTCAGGCCCTCCGCGAAATAGATCGGCGAGCTCTGCCGGTACGCTTCGGGATCGTTCTGTGGCTCGTTGAGGATGTTGGATGTGTACCCGTGGTTGTAATGCGTCCAGTCGGTCACCGGCCGCAGCGCCGCTCCGGCGGCAAACGTGTCGGGCGACGTGAACATCGCCATCAACGCGATGAACCCGCCGTAGCTGCCGCCGTACACGCCGATGCGTTTCGCATTGATCTTCTGTTTCTCGACGAGATACTTCGCGCCGTCGACCACGTCGTCGAGATCCTTGCCGCCCATGTGCCGGTAGATGGCGGTGCGCCAGTCGCGGCCGTAGCCGGAGCTCGCGCGATAGTCGGGATCGAGGACGACGTAGCCGCGCGATGCAAGCAGGTTGTGGAACATGTACTCGCGGTAGTAGCTCGCCCAGTACTTGTGCGCGTTCTGCGCGTAGCCGGCGCCGTGGACGAAGACGACGGCGGGCGCCGACGGGTCGCGCTTCGCGCCCATCATCTCGGGCGTGAACAGCCGCGCGTAAACGTCGACGCCGTCGCGGGTCTTGTACGTAATCAGCTGCGGATCGACCCATTTGAACGACCGCCACTCGTCCGTCGGCGTCGTGGTCACCTGCTTCGCTGCGGCGCCGGGCCGGTTCGGCATCAGGTACACCTCGTGCGGCTTGTTGCTGTACGAGTAAACGAGGCCGATCGTCGAGTCGTCGGGCGAAATCTCCCCTGCGCTGCCGCCGGTCATCGACGTGATCTTCGTCCGTGCGCCGCCGCCGACCGGCATCGAGTAGATGTGGCGCTCGCCGGGGTGCTGCTCGGTGCTGTTGATATAGAACTTCGTGCCGTCCTGCGACAGCGTCACGGAATCGATCTCCCACGCTCCCGACGTCAGTTGCTGCGCCGTCGCACCCGCCGTCGACGCATCGACGGTGTACAGGTGCATCCACTTGTCGCGCTCCGAAAGAAACCAGATCCGCTTCTGGTTTCCGGGCAGGAACCCGAACGACGGATCGTTCGGACCGAAGCCTCCGATCTCGCGCACCCACGCGTCGTCGTGCAGCGCGTCGACGACACGGGTCTTGCCGGTTTCCGCGTCGACGGACACGAGCCAGCGGTCTTTGTTGTTGGCGGCCCTGACGTGCGCGACGGCGACGCTGCCGTCATCCGACAGCAGGGGCATGCCCCAGCGCAAATCGGTCCGCTCGGCTGAAGCCTCGCGCTCCGGCGGGCTCGCCATCACCGCCTTGCCCGTCTCGAGATTCAGGATCGCGAGCGTTCTCTTATCCTGGGCGTCGCCGACGTAGGTCCGCGCAGGAATGTCTTCGGTGTAGCTCGACTCGGTCACGTAATTCGGCACGTTCGGCCGCTTCGCGGCGTCGGTGCGCTCGGTCACGAGGATGAAGACGTGCCTGCCGTCGGGTGACAACTGCAGGTCGGTTGCGTTCTGACGATCGGCAAGCTCGAACTTCGGCAGCGCGTCCGCCTTGTCCTTCTCCTCGCGCTTCTTCTTCTTTTCCTCTTCGACGCGTGTGTGCTCGATGAGCTTTTCTTCCTCGCTCTTCACGAACTTCTGACTGTCGGTGTCGCGCGGATCGCGCTTCTTCGCGCCGACGTCCGTGAGCTGGACGACCACCCCGGAATCGCCGCCGCTCAGCGGGACGATGAAGAGATTGTTCTCGCGCGTGAAGGTGACGGCCGTTTCGCGCCGGGCCCAGCGCGGATTCGATTCGGCGCCCGTCGTGCGCGTGATCTGCCGGCGCGTGCCCGCAACGGAATCGACGAGGACGATGTCGCCCTGGTCGACGAACAGCACGCGGCGGTGCGCTTTGTCCCACCGTCCGCTGACGGGAGGCGCAAGCTTGCGCTCGGCGTCGGTCAGCTTGCGAGGTTCGCCTCCGTCTCTC
This sequence comes from Vicinamibacterales bacterium, assembly GCA_035632195.1. GTDB lineage: Bacteria > Acidobacteriota > Vicinamibacteria > Vicinamibacterales > CAVVIG01 > DASQHH01. The sequence goes on along the minus strand of DASQHH010000925.1, from coordinate 3,791 downwards.
GAGACGACGTATGTCGACGCGTCATCGTCGCCGGGCCTCCGCCATTCGAAATACAGCTTCGCGGAATCGCCGGACCAGCGCAGGCCGGTCTGCGGATATCCGACGAGCTTCGGCCCACGCATGATGCTGTCGACCGTGAGCGGAAATGGGACGGACGCTGCGCGGATTTGAGGCGCGGCGACCGTGGCGGCGGCGACGCTGACGACGAGTGCGAGACGTGCCGATACGTGCATGAAATCCTCGAAAAAAGGGGCCGTCATTATACAATTGCCGTTGAACCGAACCACCCTGCCGCACGTCTAACCTCCAGTACCTTTTTGACATGGAGTCGTCAGCAATGCGTGTGCACCACCTCCTCCGAATCGCCCGTCCGGCTGCCTTCGCGTCCGTTCTCGCCCTCGTCTCCGCGCCCGGCTTCGCCCAGAGCCCGTTCCGCATCGACCTGTCGACCGTCAACGCGGCCGTGTCGCAGGCTGCGTCGCAGTCGCAGGAGACCGTGCGTCGACTTTCGATGGACGACGCGGTACGCTCCGCGCTCGAACAGAACCTGGGCATCCGCATCCAGCGCATCGACCCGCAGATCCAGGATGTCGGCGTGATGCAGGCGAAGTCGTTCTGGGCGCCGAACCTGTCGACGAGCCTGTCGCGCCAGGGGCAGACTCAGCAGCCGACGAGCGCGCTGTCGGGCGGCGCGACGAGCATCCTGAACACGAGCTTCGGCACATCGGCGGGTGTCAGCCAGTCGCTGCCGTGGGGCAGCAACTATTCGGCGACGTGGAACAACTCGCGCGCGACGACCAACAACCAGTTCACGAACTTTCCGATTCAGCTCAATTCGACGCTGAACCTGACGTTCTCGCAGCCGCTGGCGCGCAACTTCAGCATCGATCAAATCCGGCAGCAGGTGGAGAACAGCAAGAAGACGCGCGACCTCTCGGACATCACGCTGCAGTCCGTGATTACGCAGACGACGCGCGGCGTCCGCGACGCGTACTGGGATCTGGTCTACGCGATCAGCAATTACAAGGCGCAGCAGCAGTCGCTCGAACTGTCGCAGCAATTCCTCAAGGACAACCAGAAGCGCGTCGAAATCGGGACGCTCGCGCCGATCGACATCGTCCAGGCGCAGGCCGAAGTGGCAAGCAACGAACAGGGCGTCATCGTTGCGGACGCGGCGATCAAGACGGCGCAGGACAACCTGCGCACGCTCATTCTCGATCCCGGAACGCCCGGTTTCTGGGACATCGTGTTCGATCCGACCGACGCGCCTGCGTTCGCGGATCAGGCGGTCGACGTGGATGCCGCCGTTCGCAACGCGCTCGATAAACGAACGGACATCCTGTCGGCGAAAAACAGCCTCGAGCAGAGCGACATCAACCTGAAGTACTACCGGAACCAGATGCTGCCCGACGTCAACGCCCAGGTGACCTACAACGCCACCGCCGCCGGCGGCCAGCAACTGAGCAATCTGGACTTCACCAACCTCAACGCCGCACGCAGCGTGCAGTCGGACATCGGCTTCGGCAGCGTGCTCGGCAACGTCCTCACGAGCGTCTATCCGACGTGGACCTTCGGTGTCGCAATCGGCTACCCCCTCGGCCAGAACACCGCCCACGCGAACATGGCGCGGTCCCGGCTGCAGTACGAACAGGCGCAGGCGCAGATGAAAAGCCTCGAGATGAACGTCATCGCGCAGGTCCGCGGCGCCGCGCGTAACGTCGTCACGTTCCAGAAGAGTGTGCAGTCGGCCAAGGCGTCGCGCGAGCTGCAGGAAAAGAAGCTCGAAGCCGAGGAAAAGAAGCTGGCCGCCGGCATGTCGCAGAGTTTCTTCGTCTTCCAGGCGCAGCGCGACCTCGCCGTGGCCCGCGTCGCGGAGATTCAGGCCATCGCGAACTACAACAAGGCGCTTGTCGACTTCCAGGCGGTGCAGGAAGTGCCGCTCGGCGGCGGCGGCATCGGGATCACCACGGCGGGCTCCGGCGCGGTCCAGGCCGGCGGCTCCGCCATCGTCCGCGCCCAGTAACAACTCTCAAGTATCAAGGCTCAAGGCTCAATACAATTGCACAATTGGCGCAATTGCTCTTGAGACTTGAGCCTTGAAAGTTGCTCTCTCCGTCACTGTAATCACAAAGAACGAAGCCGCCGACATCGGCGACGCGCTTCGGTCCGTCTCCTGGGCTGACGACATCGTTGTCGTGGATTCCGAGAGCGCGGACGACACCGTCGCCATCGCGAAGCAGTACACGGATCGCGTCGTCGTCCGGCCGTGGCCCGGCTACATCGATCAGAAAAACTACGCCGCGTCGATCGCGAAGCACGATTGGGTCCTGTCGCTGGATGCCGACGAGCGGGTCACGCCCGCGCTCACCGATGAAATCCGCGCGCTGATGGCGGGCACGCCGCGCGAGGTTGCGTTCCGCATCCCACGTGTGACGTGGCATCTTGGACGCTGGATACGGACGACCGATTGGTACCCGGACTACAAAACGCGACTGTACGACCGGCGCGCGGCGCGGTGGACCGGACGGTACGTGCACGAGACAGTGACCGTGGACGGCGCGATCGGCACGCTGCGCGGAGAGTTGCAGCACTACGCATACCGCGACATCGCCGAGCACCTCGAGACCATCGATCGCTACACGACCTACGCGGCGCGGCAGATGCACGAGGACGGGCGCCGGGCCGGCGTCGCGCAGCTGCTGGGGCATGCGCCGCTGGCGTTCCTGCGCAACTACGTCGCGCACCGCGGCGTTCTCGACGGAGCGCCGGGTCTGATCATCTCCGCCCTGAACAGCTACTACGTGTTCCTGAAGTTCGCTAAACTGCGCGAGCTTCAGAACCGCTGATGTTTTCACTCCATGTCGACACTGCGCGCACCTGGCGCGGCGGGCAGAACCAGGTCCTGCTGACGGTCAACGGCCTGCGGGAGATCGGCCATCGGGCCGCGCTGGTCGCGCATCCGGACGGTGAACTGCGGCGGCGCGCGCAGGAGGGGCTCGAGCTGATTCCGCTGGCGCCGCGGACCGAGGTCGACCTCACCGCTGCGTGGCGCTTTTCCCGCGTGATCAAGCGGCTCGCCCCTGACATCATTCACGCTCACGATCCGCACGGTGTCGCGATGGCCGCGTTCGCGCTGTCGATAGACACGGCGGCCTTCCGGCGCACGCACCGTTCGGCGCCGCCGCTCGTCGCGGCGAGGCGCGTCGACTTCCACCTCCGCGGCAACTCGTTCTCGAACTGGAAACACCGGCAGGTCGACTGCTACATCGCGGCGTCCGAGGCGATCCGGACGATGCTCGTCGCGGACGGCGTGCCGCCGGACCATACCGTGACCGTCCACGAGGGGATCGACGTCGAGCGCGTGGCCGCCGTACCGCCGGTCGACGTCCACGAAGCGTTCTTCCTGCCCCACGGCGCGCCGGTCGTCGGCAACGTCGCCGCGCTCGTGCCGCACAAGGGGCAGCGCTACCTCGTCGAGGCGGCGCACCTCGTCGTGCGCGAGATCCCCGACGCGCGGTTCGTGATTCTCGGCGAAGGCGAGCTGCGCGACGCGCTCGAGCACCTCGTCCGCGAGCATCACCTCGAAAAACACGTGCTGCTGCCCGGCTTCCGGACCGATGTGCTCGGGTGCATCAAGAGCTTCGACCTCTTCGTCATGAGCTCGGTGACCGAGGGCCTCGGCACGTCGCTCCTCGACGCGATGGCGTGCGGGCGCCCGATCGTGGCGACCAGCGCCGGAGGGATCCCGGAGATCGTCGAGGACGGGGTGACGGGCCTGCTGGTGCCGCCGC
>DASQHH010000924.1:0-10195 GCA_035632195.1 Vicinamibacterales bacterium | reverse complement strand
ATGGCCGCCGCCGCCAACTGCCGCGCGAGCCGATCGGCGCCGATTTTCGTGCGCACGAAGACGAGCACCGGCCCTTCGGGATGGCGCAGGTGATCGATAAGCCACTGCACCTTTTGCGAGCCTTGCACGGTCTGGGCGCGGTGCGAGATGCTCTTCGCCGGGGCGCTGCGCTCGCCGATCTGCACGTACTTCGCCTCGCGCGTGATCTCGAGCGCGTCCTTGACGACATCTCCCGGCATCGTTGCCGAGAAGAGCAGCGTTTGACGGCCCGCGGTGGACCCCGGCAGGGCAGTGAGGATCCGCCGGACGTCGGGCCAGAAGCCCATGTCCATCATACGGTCGGCTTCGTCCAGGACGAGCAGCTCGATGGCGCTGAGGTCCGCGTTCTGCTGACGCATGTGGTCCATGAGCCGGCCGGGCGTCGCGACGATGATATCGACGCCGGCTTTCAGCGCGCGTTCTTGTGCGCCCATCTCCACGCCGCCATAGACGGCCGCGCTCGTGATGCTCGTGTGGTACGCCAGGCCGTGGATCTCGTCCTCGATCTGGACGGCGAGCTCGCGCGTCGGCGCCAGCACGAGGACGCGCGACACCAGCTTCTCGGCCGAACGGTGCGGGTGCGTCAGCAGCCACTGCAGCATCGGTACGACGAAGGCCGCCGTCTTGCCGGTGCCGGTCTCCGCGCAGGCGATGAGGTCGTGCGAAGCGAGCGCGAGCGGAATCACCGCGCTCTGCACCGGCCGCGTGTTGACGAAGCCGAGGTCGCGGATTCCTTCCTGCAGCCGCGAATCCAGATTCAGCGACGCGAACGGCACCGGCGTGGCGTCGCACGCCGTCGGCTCGAGCTCGGGAGCGGACGAGGGCTTGAAGGCGACGGGCTTCGGGTGGGCCGGGTGTCCGTGTTTGGACGGACGGCGGCCGCGCCCCTGTCCCCGGTGCAGGGATCCGCGGCGGCCGTGATGTCGATCGGTTGTATTGGAATTCAAACTTGGTTCTGGCTAGCGGGCCCGGAAGGTGATGATGCCGCGGACGGGATCGTACGGCGACACGCCGACGGTCACTCGATCTCCGGGAACCACCTTGATTCGGAAGCGGCGCATCCGGCCGCTCAGCTGGGCGAGTACTTCGTGGCCTGCGTCGCACTGCACGCGGTATAACCCGCCGCTGTGGACGGCTACGACCGTGCCCTGCATGTCAATCAGGTCGTCCTTGCTCAAACTGCCAGCAATCCTTTCTTCACTACAGACAAACATTGTGCCATATCGCAGACGGTCAGCGCCAGTGGCCCTCGACGAAGAACCAGCCGCGCCGCTCGTGTTCCCAGTGCGGCGCAATCCAGACGGCACGGGCCCGCGGGGGCAGGACGTAACGTCCAGGCAGCCAGACATATGCGCCACGCTGCAATGCGTAGTAGCCGGGAACCCAGACGTAGCCCGGTCCGGGCGCGACGACGCGTGCTTCGACGATCGGAACAGGCGGTGCAATGCGGACGTACACGCGGCCCCGCGGCGCCACGCACGCGACGGTCGCCGCCAGCGAAGCGCCGAGAACAACCGTATTGACGAGCGATCGGATAGACATGCGACGACCTCCTGAAGAAATAGACCGCGTTCGGGGTCGGAGGTTTAACGACGTCTGACCCCGCCCCAACCTCTGACCCCAAGCGGGGTCAGAGGTCTCAGGGGGTCAGAGATTCCGGACGGCGTCCTCGACCTGCTTCGCGAGGGCTTCGTAGTCGTCGCCAGTGAGGGTTATCGGCTTACCGAACGCGACCCGGACGAGTCCAGGCTTGGCCATCCGCCACGTGTGATGCAGAACCTTATCGAGTCCCTCGATGCGCACCGGCACGACGGGGACGCCGAGCCGCGACGCGATCATGCCGATGCCTGGACGGAAGCGCTTGATCTCGCCCGCTTCGGTACGCTCCCCTTCGGGATAAATCAACACCGAGAAACCGCCCTCGAGCACCTCGCCGATGTAGCGGAGCGTCTGCCGTGCGCCGGCTTCGCGCTGCGGCAGAGGGAACGCGTTGAAGAAGAGCGACGCGAGGTAGTAGTTGAGGCTGTTCGTGAACCATGCCTTGCGCCCGAACTGCTCCGGGAAGAAGTGCGCTTTGAAGAACTCCTTCGCCATGGCCGTAGCGAGTCTGTACCGCAAGCGTGGCGGCAGGGCGATCATCACGCACGGCGTATCCATGTGGCTCTGATGATTGGACGCGAACATCACCGGACGATCGACGCCGCGCAGGTTGTCGAGGCCTTCGACGCGCATCCGCGCGAAGACGCGCGCGAGCGGCAGAATCCAGGTCGGCAGGCTGATGCGGCGCATCACGCGCGCTGCCAGCGACCGGTTCCATGACGGGAAGTCGACCGGTTCGGGCGGCGGCGCGGCCGATTCGGACGTCCGCGCGACGAGAGCGCGCAGTTGGCCGACGTCACGCGCCTCGGAGAACGCCGCCTCGTCGAGGTGCGTCTGGAACACGTCCTCGATGGCCACCATCAGCTCGACGCGATCCAGCGAGCTCAGTCCCAGCTGTTCGAGGCTGGTATTGGCCGATAAGGCGCTCCCCCCTGCATATTTCGCGAGCAGCGCGGCGAGCTGGTCGGCGCCTGTCTTGACGGCGAGCGGCGCGCCGCCAGCCCTGACCCAGTCGCGGATGGCGGCGCGCTTCAGCTTTTTCGTTCCCTCGGTCCGCGGCAGCTCCGGCCCGGGCCACACCAGCGCGCGCCGGATCTTCTGGTGGTCCTGCAGCCTCCCGTTCGCTTCGCGGACGATGGCGTCCACGTCGGCGCCTGGCGCCACAACCATCACGGCGTGCACGCGCTCTTCGGATCCAACCGGCACGCCGACGACCGCCGACTCGCGCACGCCGTCGATTCCGTCGAGGACCTGCTCGACGTCTTCGGGGAAGACGTTGAGCCCCTCGGGCGTCACGATCATTTCCTTCTTGCGGCCGCGGATGTACATCTGGCCGTCGGCGCCGATCTCGCCGATGTCGCCCGTGTGAAACCAGCCGTCCTCGAACGCGCGCGCGGTTTCGTCGACGGCGTTGTAGTACCCCTTCGTCACGTTCTCTCCGCGCACGAGAATCTCGCCGTCCGGCGCAACCTTCACCTCGACGCCTGCGATCGCCTTGCCGACCGAGCCCGCCTTCGTGCCGAATGGATGATTCAGGCTGATGATCGGCGCGGTCTCGGTCAGGCCGTAACCCTGCACCACGACGTAGCCAAGCTCGTTCCAGAACGACTCCAGCGACGGATCGAGCGGTGCCGCGCCGACGACAAACGCCCAGAACTTCCAACCGAGGAGGCGATGGATGGCGCGGTAGATCCACCACCGTCGCAGAAAATGCGCTCCGCTGTTCTGAAAATGGTCGTGCAAGGCGCGCGCGCACGCGTCGGTCCGCGCGGCGTGTTCGCGGAGCACGTCCAGAATCTTGGGCACCGACACGAGCACCGAGATCCGCCGCGACTTGATCTGCGCCGCGATGTCGACCGGGTTGTAGCCGCGCATGAAGACGACGACGCCGGGAATCATCGGCGGGATGAAGGTCGCCATCGCCTGGCCGAACATGTGGCTGAGCGGGAGAAGGTTCAGGAACCTCAATGGGTAGAATGGTTTACCCCACTTGCGGTACTTGACGACCTCGCCCTCAACGGGCACGACGTTCGCCAGCACGTTGCGGTGGGTGATGATCACCCCTTTCGGCTCGGCGGTCGCTCCGGACGTGAAGATGATTTCGGCGATGTCGTCGCGCGCGATTGCGACGTCGGGAAGGTGTGGATCAGGCTTCGCATCCCAATCGAGCTCGGGAAGCCTCCAGATTCGCGCGTCGATCGTTTCGCGAATCGGAGGCACATCCTGTCCGATCAGGATCAGTTTCGCGGACACGATGCGCCCGACCCGGATCAGAAAGTCCGGCGACGCGCGGTAGTCGATCGGAACGACGACGATACCGCGAAGCAGACATCCCCAGAACGCGACAATCCATTCCGGACGGTTTTCGCTCCAGAAGAGAACGTTGTCGCCTTTGGTCAGGCCGACTGAGTCGAGTCGTGCGGCAAACGCCCTTGCTGCGTTTCCGACGTCACGATAAGAATGAGTGCGGCTTCGAAAGCCGTCGTCGTGGACGAGAAAGTCTCCGCGCGCGATCGAGATGTCGCGGAAAAAGTCAATCAGCGTGTCTCTTGCCACGACTGAACTATGATATACGGCTGCTGCGCCTCCGGCTGACTCCAACGGGCGTGAGCGATCACTGATGCGCATCTTTCTGACTGGTGCGACCGGCTACATCGGCACCTCCGTGCTCGACGCGCTCGTGCGCTCGGGGCACGACGTGACCGCGCTCGTCCGGACCAACGAGAAGGCCCGTGGGGTCGCAAAACGCGGCGCGCATCCGGTCATCGGCAACCTTGCCGAGCCCGACTCGTATCGCACGGCCGCCGAAGCGCAGGACGGCTACATCCATGCGGCGTTCGACTCGCGCTCGGGACAGGGGCCGGCACTCGACCGCCAGGTGCTCGAAACCATCGTCGCGGCAGCGAAACGCCCGCGGACCGCCGGTTCGACCGCCCCCGCGAAGCGGTTCATCGTCTACACGTCTGGGGTATGGGTGCTGGGCCGCACGCCGGAACCGGCGGCCGAGAACTCGCCGATTAACCCCATCGATCTGGTGTCCTGGCGGCCTGACCACGAGCGCATGGTCATCGATGCCGGCGATTCGCTGCGGACCGTCGTCGTCCGCCCCGGCGTCGTCTACGGCGGAGGGGACGGCATCGTGGGCGAGCTGTTCAAGTCGGCGAGCAACGGCCTGGTCCGCGTGGTCGGAGACGGCAACAATCACTGGCCGCTCGTGTACGATCGCGACCTCGCGGACCTGTACGCGCGGCTGGTCGGGCGTGAGGATGCCGCCGGCGTCTATCACGCCAACGACGAAGGCGATGAACGGGTCAACGACATTGTCGACGCGATCCGCCCCTACCTGCAGGTCAAGCCCGACGTCCGGCACGTGCCGATTGACGAGGCGCGGACCAAGATGGGCGCCTACGCAGACGCGCTCGCTCTCGATCAGGTCGTCCGCAGCCCGCGCGCGCGGGCGCTCGGCTGGACTCCAACGCTCCATTCAGTCTCCGGGAATGCCGCGCGCCTCCTCGAAGAGTGGCGCGCATCCCGGAATTAAGCTGACAGCGGGATTTCGTTACGAGTCGCGCGGGGCTTTCGCGGCGGGCGCGAGCTCTTCGGGCGCCGACGGCCCCGAGGCGGGCGTCAGATCCTTCGCGTCGGCTCCCGCCGGACGCGGCAGCTCTCCCGCCACCACGCGATCGATGAGCCCGTATTCGAGCGCGCTGTTCGCGTCCAGGTAGAAGTCGGTCCGCTTGGTGTCGCGAATGATCTGTCGCAGCGGCTTTCCCGACCGCGTGGACAGGATCCGGTAAATCTGATCCTGCATCTGCTTCAGCCGCTCGAGGTGCTGGGCCGCGGCGGTGGTCGACTGCCATCCCGCCCATTTCGCGGGCTCGTGGATCATGATCCACGAGTGCGGGAACGCAAGGCGCTGGCCGTCGCTGGCCGCCTGCAGGACGATCGAGCCCATCGAGTACGCCATGCCCTGGACGATGATCGTGACCGGGATGCCGCGGCTGATGATGTGGCGGACCGCGTCGTGGATAGCCAGGCCGTCGGTGACGTTGCCGCCGGCGCTGTTGATGTAGAGCGTGATGGGCTTGTCGTTGTCGTTGGCGAGCTCGCGCAGTCTTTCGATGCAGGCCCGCGCGGTGTCTTTCTCGATGTCGCCGATCAAATACACGTCACGGAGGCGGTCGGCAGCTTCGCGTCGAAGCTGTGCGCGAACGGCGTCTACGAGCTCGGCGATCATGCGATCGCTCAGTTCGCTCATCACGCCGATTATCGCATTGAAAGTAACCTCAGCCGCTGGGGTCCAAATCAGGCGGGAACGAAATAGAACGCCAAGGCGAGGATGAGATACACCGACAGGAGCTGCAGTCCCTCGACCCAGTTGCTTTCGCCGTCGAAGACGACCATGGTCGTGGCGAGCACGGACAGGGCGATGGCGGCAATCTCCATCGCGCTGAAGAGCAGCGTCATCGGATGGCCGATGGCGAACGAGTAGAGGACGACGACCGGCGCGACGAACAAGGCGATCTGGGCACTGCTGCCGACCGAGATTTCGACGGCCAGCGTCATGTGATCCCGCCGCGCCGCCGCCACCGCCGAATAGTGTTCGGCTGCGTTGCCGACGAGCGCGACGACGATGACGCCGACGAAGAGCTCCGTGAACGCGAACCGTGCCAGCGCCGGCTGCAGCGCGCCGACGAGAATCTCCGCCTGGATTGTCGTCAGGATGGTGCCTGCCGCCAGCAGACCGACCGATGCGGCCGTCGAGATCTGCGGGTCGCCATCGGCCCCGCGGTCCGAGCGAAACAGATCGCAGTGCGCCGTGAACGCGTAAATCAGGCTGCCGGCATACGCCGCGATCAGGATGAAGGCGCTGCCGAGGCTCAGACGCTCGATCGCGACCGGCCGTGGCGCGAGACTCCCGTAGAGCGCCAGGTCGAACACCGCTGGCACGACGAGCGCGACGACGGCCAGGAAGAGCATCGCGGCGGTGTTGGTCGCCGCCGTGCGGTGGAACGTCTGCGACTTCCGGCCGAGTCCGCCGACGAAAAACGACAGACCGAGCACCAGCAGCAGATTGCCGACGATGCTGCCCGTGATCGACGCTTTGACGAGCGCGACGTGCCCTTCGCCGAGCGCGACGATCGCGATGATCAGTTCCGCCGCGTTCCCGAAAGTCGCATTGAGGAATCCGCCCCACGCCGGGCCCATCCGTTGCGCCAGGTGCTCGGTCCCGAGGCCGATCATGCTGGCGAGAGGAACGAGAGAGAGCGCAGCGGCGAGAAACACCCACGACGAATCGGCGCCGGTGGTGCGCATCACCCAGCAGACGGGAACGACCGCGATCAGCAGGTTGAGCCGGTTCTCGGCGAGCGCGCGTAACATCAGTCGCCGAATTTCTCGACGTCTTCGTCCGCCGCGCCCGGCAGCAGATCGAAGAACGCGTCGAGGCTGCGGTCGAGGGATCGTCGCAGCTGCGGAATCGTGCCGTCGAATGTGTGGAGCGTGAGGCCGGCCGTGGATCCGTCGGCGAGCTTCAGCGTCGCTTCCTCGACGCCCTTCAGGGTGCCTTCCGGAATCAGGCGAACGCCGTAGACTAACGTGTAACGGGCCATCTTGCGATTGTAGGTCAGAGGAGGCGCTTCGCCGATTCAATCGCGGCGTCGAGCGTCGCGACGCGTCCATCGAGCTGCTGCTCGTACACGGACTTCAGAATCTCGCCGATGCGCGGCCCCGGCTTCAGTCCGAGCGCGAGCAGGTGCCGGCCGAGGAGAATCGGCGGCGGCGCCCGATGCTCGACGCCGAGGGCCCGTGCCCGCTCGAGGAACCAGTCCATCGCGCTGCAGTCGAAGCGCCCCGGCGCGCGGCCCTCACAGTCCGACTTCGCGACGAGCGCGAGCAGCTCGAGGTCCACTTTCTGCGCGAGCCGGCGGAAGGCGCCGTCGCCGACTTCATCGCGCACCTTGTGCCACGCGCCCGGTTTGAGATGCTGTGCCACCATTCCGAGGACCTGGCGCCGCACGTCGTATCCGTCGAACGAGAACACATTGAGGCGATCTAGAAACGCGGACGCCGGATCGACGCCGCGTTCTTCGTGGTCCATCGAACGGATCCGTCCGTCGATGAACGCCGTCGTCGCCGGCTTGCCGAAGTCGTGACAGACTGCGCCGAGCATCACCGCGAGCCGCTGCGGGCGATGGAGAGCGTCGACGCGCGTCCGCGCGCGATCGATCACCTGCAGCGTGTGGACCCAGACATCGCCCTCCGGATGCCACTCCGGCTCCTGCACGCAGCCGACGAGCGCCTGCAACTCGGGGAACAACTTCGACACGACGCCGAGATCCAGCGCCACCGCGAAGCCGAACGAAGGCCGCGGGGCGCCGAGCAGCTTCTCGAACTCGCCCCAGATGCGCTCGGCCGGCAGGTCGTCGAGCGGAATCCGCCGGCAGACTGCCGCGGTCTCCGGTTCGAGCGCGAACGCGAACCGCGCCGCGAACTGCACCGCCCGCAGCACGCGGAGGCTGTCCTCGGGAAACGTGGCCGGATCGACGACGCGGAGCAGACGGCGTTCGAGATCGCGCCTGCCGTCGAACGGGTCGAAGTACTCTCCGGTGAGCGGATCCCACGAAATGGCGTTGACTGTGAAGTCGCGCCGGCGCGCCGCCTCCTCGAGGGACATGTCCGGATCGCCCGTGACAATGAACCCCTTGTGGCCGCGCCCGGCTTTCGAGTCGCGGCGAGGGAGCGATACGTCGATGTCGCCGACCTTGTAGACCTGAAAGCTCTCCCCGACCGCCTCGACGCGGCCGAAGCGTTCGAGCAGGCCGCGCAGGCGATCGGATGCCACGCCGAACACCTCGAGGTCCACGTTCGGCTTCGCGGCCGTGACCTTGAGCAGGCGATCGCGCACCCATCCGCCGACCACGAGCGCGCGGCCGCCGGCGTCGCGGATTGCGGTGGCGATCGGATCAAGATCCATGTCGAACAGCTTTACGTCCGAAGCGATGGACGATGCGGTCGCAGAGTCCCGGCGCGATGGCGTTGAAGACAACGAGGGCGCGCGACTTGCGGTGCGGGTAGACCTCGGCGGCCGGCCGCGCGATGGCGCGGGCGATTGCGCCGGCGACTTCGTCCGCGTCCTGCCGCGGACCGAACGATCGCTCGACGGCGGCGCCGGTCTCGCGCGACATCACGTCGAAGAATTCCGACTCGGTCGAGACCGGAAACACCACGCTGACGTGGATGTTCGAACCCGACAGCTCGGCGCGCAGGCATTCCGCCATGCCGACCTGCGCGAACTTCGTCGCGGAGTATGCGGCCATGAAGGGCACGCCGCGCTTGCCGACGATCGACGAGACGACAATCAGGTGCCCCGACGCCTGCCGCCTGAAAATCGGCAGCGCCGCGCGGGTCGCGTAATACGTCCCCATGAAGTTGACGTCCACGAGCGATCGCATCTGCCGGGGTGTGATCTCGTCGATGAGGCCGGCGATACCGAAGCCGGCGTTGCAGATCATGACATCCAGACGGCCGAATTGACCCGTCGCGGCGGAGACGAAGTGGTCCATGTCCTCCGCGCTGCTGACGTCGGCCACCACCGGCAGCGCCCGGCCACCGGCCTTGACGATCTCGGCTGCCGCATCGCGCAGGCGATCCCCGCGGCGCGCACAGATCGCGACCGACGCGCCGTCCTTCGCAACGCGGACGGCGGTCGCGCGTCCGATGCCCGCCGACGCGCCCGTGATGGCCACGACCATCCGGGAAGCTTACCCTGCCTTCGCTGTAGAGTATCGACGTGGATCCGGCTATCCGACTTCTGCGCGATCTCGTGGCCATCGACTCCGTGAATCCGACGCTCGTTCCGGGCGCCGCCGGCGAACAGCAGATCGCCGATCACATCGCCGCGCACATGCGCCGCATCGGCCTCGACGTCGCCATCGAGCCGGCTGCGCCGGGACGGCCCAACGTCGTCGGCGTCCTGGAGGGCCGCGCGAAGGGACGTTCGCTGATCCTCTGCGGCCACACCGACACCGTGGGTGTCGCCGGAGTGGCCGAACCGTTCAACCCGGTGGAGCGCGACGGGCGGCTCTACGGCCGCGGCTCGCAGGACATGAAGGGCGGCGTCGCGGCGATGATCGACGCTGCGCGCGCGATTGCTGAAACGGGGCTCGATCGGGGACGCGTCATCGTGGCCGCCGTGGTCGACGAAGAACATTCCAGCATCGGCGCCGACGCGTTCGTCGCCGGCTGGCACGCGGACGCCGCGATCGTGACCGAGCCGACCGATCTCGCGATAGGGATCGCGCACAAAGGGTACGCATGGGTCCGCGTCGACGTGCACGGCCGGGCCGCGCACGGCAGCCGGCCCAAAGAGGGGCAGGACGCCATCCTGCGCATGGGACGCGTGCTCTCGCGCCTCGAAGCGCTCGACCGCGATCTGCAACGGCGCCCCGCGCAGGCGCTGGTTGGCACCGGGTCGCTGCACGCCTCGATGGTGGAAGGCGGCAGGGAGCTGAGCAGCTACCCCGATCGCGCGGTGCTGCAGATGGAACGCCGTCTC
>DASQHH010000923.1:0-2935 GCA_035632195.1 Vicinamibacterales bacterium | reverse complement strand
GTCGTCGGCCGGCGGATGTACGGCGGATCGAGTACGCACATTCCGCTGAAGGTGAACACCGGCGGCGTCATCCCGGTCATCTTCGCCTCGTCGATTCTGGCGTTCCCGCAGACGATCGCCCAGGCGTTCACGGGCAACCGGTTCGCGGACGCGATCTCATATCAGATCGGGCCCGGCATGCCGCTGTACAACCTGCTGTACGTGGTCGGCATCATCTTCTTCACGTATTTCTACACGGCGATCATCTTCAATCCCGATGACGTCGCGGAGAACATGCGCAAGTACGGCGGGTTCGTTCCGGGCATCCGGCCGGGCAAGCGGACGGCCGAGTACATCGACACACTGCTGACGCGCATCACGCTGGCGGGCGCGGTGTACCTCGCGATCATCGCGCTGCTGCCGCAGTGGCTCATCAGCGGATTCAAGGTGGCGCCGATTCCGTTCGTCGGAGAATGGCTCGACGCGAACCTGCCCCGCGCCGTGACGGAGGGCATGAACGTGCCGTATTACTTCGGCGGCACGACCCTTCTGATCGTCGTCGGCGTCGCAATGGACACGGTGCAGCAGGTCGAGAGCCAGCTGATCATGCGGCACTACGACGGTTTCATGAAGAAGGCGCGGGTCCGCGGCCGACGCGCGTAACGCATGGCGCTGAACGTGATCATGCTCGGGCCGCCCGGTGCGGGCAAGGGCACGCAGGCGGAGCGCTTCGCGCGCGTGAACGGGATCCCGAAGATCTCGACCGGCGACATCCTGCGCGAGGCCGTGCAGCTGGGAACGCCGCTCGGGCTGCAGGCGAAGGCGATCATGGCGCGCGGCGAGCTGGTGAGCGACGAGATCGTGATCGGCATCGTCAGGGAGCGGCTCGCGCGCGACGATGCGAAGAAGGGGTTCGTGCTGGACGGGTTTCCGCGCACCGTCGCACAGGCGGCGGCGCTCGATGCGATCATGCAGGGCCGCGACCCGCTGATCGTGGTCGACTTCGTCGTCGGAGCGGACGAGCTGGCGCGGCGGATCGGATCGCGGCTCGTGTGCTGCGACTGCGGGACGAACGTCGACGACCGGAATCCGGCGAAGGCCGGCGCGTGCGGCAAGTGCGGCGGCCGTCTGGTCCAGCGCGCGGACGACAACGCGGAGACGGTGAAGGAGCGCCTGAGGGTGTACGAGCGCCAGACCAAGCCGCTCGTCGAGTATTACCAGGCGCGCCCGACGTTCAAGTCGATCAACGGCGCGCGGACGCCCGACCGCGTGGCGGAGGACGTGAACGAGGCGATTTCGGCGGCATCCGTCGGAGCGCGATCGTGATCGTCTGCCGGTCGACTGCGGAGCTCGAGCGGATGCGCGATGCCGGACGGCTCGTCGGCGAAGTGCTGACGGAGCTGGCGAGCCGCGTGGCGCCGGGCGTGACGACCGGCGACCTCGACGCGCTGGCGGAGGAGCGCATCACGCGCGCGGGCGCGGCGCCGGCGTTCAAGGGATACCACGGGTATCCGGCGACGATCTGCGCGTCGATCAACGAGGAAGTGATCCACGGGATCCCCTCGGGCAGGCGTGTGCTGAACGAGGGCGACATCCTGTCGATCGACGTGGGCGTCTCGCTGAACGGATACTTCGGCGACAGCGCGATAACGCTGCCGGTCGGCCAGGTGTCGGAGGATGCGGCCACGCTGCTGCGCGTCACCGAGGAATCGCTCTACAAGGCGATCGAGGTGGTGAAGCCGGGCGGGCGGATTTCGGACATCGGCCACGCGGTGCAGGCGCACGTGGAGGCGAACGGGTTTTCGGTCGTTCGCGAGTTCGTGGGTCACGGGATCGGCCAGCGGATGCACGAAGAGCCGCAGATCCCGAACTACGGCGAGCCGGGGCGGGGTCCGCGGCTGGCCGAGGGGATGGTGCGCGCCATCGAGCCGATGGTCAACGCGGGCAGACCGGCGGTCAAGGTGCTGGCGGACGGCTGGACGGCGGTGACGCGTGACGGCAGCCTGTCGGCGCATTTCGAGCACACGGTGGCAGTGACCGCCGACGGGCCATGGATTCTGACGGCGAGAGAAGTGCCGGTTCCCGCGCGATAACGGGAACGGTGACGGAGCAGCTGCCGAGCGCGCTGTATCGCGTGCGGCTGGAAGACGGGTCGACGCTGACGGCCCATATTGCGGATCGGATGGATCGGAATTTCGTGCGGATTCTCGTCGGCGACACCGTGCGCATCGAACGGTCGCCGACCGACGTCACGCGCGGACGGATCGTGGAGAGGCTCTAAGGGAGCGCGAAGGCTTTAGCCGAGCGTAAAAAATTATGAAGGTGCGAGCGTCGGTCAAACGGATTTGCGACAAGTGCAAGATCGTGCGCCGCCGGGGCGTGGTGCGCGTCATTTGTCCGAACCAAAAACACAAACAGCGTCAGGGCTGAGGGCTTAACGATATGGCACGCATTGCAGGTGTCGCCCTTCCGCGCACCAAGCGCGTCGAGATCGGACTCACCTACATCTACGGAATCGGCCGCGTCCGCTCCAACGGCATCCTGAAGGATGCGGGCGTCAGTCCGGACATCCGCGTCAAAGATCTCTCCGAGGACGACGTGCGGAAGATCAGCCGCGTGATCGAGGAGCAGGGCGGCGTCGAAGGCGACCTGCGCATGGATATCTCGATGAACATCAAGCGGCTGATGGAAATCGGCTGCTACCGCGGCATGCGCCACCGCCGCGCGCTCCCGGTCCGCGGCCAGCGCACGCGGACCAACGCCCGCACGCGGAAGGGCCCGCGCAAGGGCGCGATCGCGAAGAAGAAGGTTATCTGAGGGCTGAGAGCTGAAGGCTGAGAGCTGAATTATGGCAAAGACCGAAGCTGCGGCGACCCCGGAAGGCGCCACACCAGAGAAAAAAGAAGGCACCGGGAAGCGGAAGAAGTCCTTCAAGAAGCGTGGCGAGAAGCGCATC
>DASQHH010000922.1:0-2752 GCA_035632195.1 Vicinamibacterales bacterium | reverse complement strand
GGCTGAGGCCGCAAGGAAGAAGACGAAGGATAAGACGACGCTATAAACGCGTTTCACGGATGGATTCCTCCGGTCTGCAGAAAATGCAAACCGGAGGACCATCTGAGGGCGCCGTTTTGGTTGATCTGTCGAGCGGCTTAGTTGCGAATCCGTGCAGCGGCCGTCGCGGAGACGGGCACTTCAGCCGTTACTCGACACGCAGGACGATGTCCCAAGTCCCATTCGTCACGACTTTTCCGCGCGCGGCGAGGTAGACCGTGTGCAGGCCGAGCACGGCCTTCTCCGGCGGCGGATACCACTGCGCGGCCGTTCCGTAGCCGTTGGAATTCATCCAGTTGATGGCACTGTCGGGGTCGAATCCGCGATCGAACAGATCGAAGAAGCGCAGCATTTCCAGGTCGGGGCAGGTGAACGTAATGTTGCCGGGCGCGTAGTAGAGCGTCTGGACGTTCCAGCCTTCGCCGAGCGGCCCAGCTTCGCCCATCGTCGCGTGTCCCGTCGTGCCGGGCGGGTACGCGCCCGTCCACAGCGTCTGACGAAGCTGCTGCGTGGCGACGGTCTCGGCGGCGCTGAACGCGCGCGTCGAGAACGTCTGCACGGCGCTCGGGGTGCTCTGCGCGTTGCTCGCCGAATCCTTCGCGGTCGCCCGCCAGTACAGCGTCGTGCCCGTCGGCAAGTCGCTCGTCGGCGTGAACGCCGTCTGGCCGGAGCTTTCTGTGACGAGGCCGCTCGCAATCGTCGAGGTGAACGCCGAGGTCGTCGACACCTCGAAGAAGTACGTGATCGTCCCCGCCGGCCCGGAATGCGTCGAGTCCGTGACGATGAACGCGGGGCGCGGCGATGTCTGCGCGTTGCTGATGGGTCCGATCGGCGTGGGCGGACTCAGGATGACTGCAGCGCCCATCGTGAAATGCGCCGCTGGGCTGTACGGGCCCGTCGTGCCGCCGCCCGTGGCGCGCGCGCGCCAGTAGTAGTCTTTGCTCCCGGCGAGCGCATCCAATGTGACGGCGGTCTGTCCGCCCGGGCCCTCGTTGACGTTGCCCTTCGTCTGCACCGTCGCGGCAAACGCGGGATCGGTGGCAACCTCGAACGTATACACTGTGCCGGACGTGTGCGTGAGCGCGGCGTTCTGGACGACGAGCGTCACCGGTTGATCGGCGAACCGGACGGAGGCGTTGGCCGACGGCGAGGTCGCGAGCGGCGCGGTGACCGAGGCCGTGCCGCCGGTGGTGGTGCTCGTCGGCGAGGAATTGTTGAGACGGTCGCACGCGGCTGCGGCTAGCGCCGCGAGCGCGACCAGCGCGACTCTGTACACAGCACGATGCATCAGAAATCCATTCTGTTGAGGCAGGGGTGTGGGAACGGCCAGATCGTACCGGACTCGACACCGAAGGTCAACGATTAAATCCGAATAAATATGCCGTTCACGGATTTTCTTTCACATTAATTCGCGATACGCATGAAGCCGACTCTGCCTGCCGATATTGACGAGCTCCGCGACGCGCGCTGGTGGCGGGAAGCGACGCGGCAGGTCGAGACCGCGTTCGATGCCGAGCGCTTCGTCGAACACGTCGGCTTTGCCGCGTGCCTGACCGACGCGCGTCGCCCCGGACCTTCCTTATATGTCGCAGTCTGCGGCCGCCGCGACGCGGTGATGCCGCGCAACGTTCAGAGGGACCCCGAGGCTTCGCTGACCTGGCGGCTCAAGGATGAGCTCGTGAATCGCGGCAACGTCTATTACGCGAAGCTCGCGTGCGGGAAGGCGACGTTCCTCTCGCGCCGGATGATTCGGTACTTCAACGCGATCTGGGGCGTGCGCCGCGCGGACGAACCGAAGCGGTTGAGCCGCGCCGCACGCGCCATCCTGAGGGTCCTGCGGCGCGAATGGGAGATGGCGACGTACGACCTTCGCGTCGATGCCGGCATCAAGGACCGGACCGTGTTCCTCAAAGCGCTCGACGAACTGCAGACGGCGATGCTCGTCATTCCGAGCGCCGTCTACTACGTCCCGAGGTTCACGTACGTCTGGTCTCTCGCGGTCGGACGCTTTCCCGTCGAGCTCCGGGCACGTACGGACCGCGATGCCGCGCTCGAAGAAATCGCAAGATGTTTTCTCGGCGGAGCCGGGATGACGATGCCTGGAGAGCTCGCGCGTGTCACGGGCATGTCGCGGAAAGAAGCGGGGATGGGAAACCTCGCGCTGGTCGAAAGCGGCTTCGCGAGGCTCCTTTCCCGAGGAACCTATCGGCTCGTCTGATCCACCGTCCTCAGCAGGTCTTCGGCGCGTTGCAGATGCTGCTGGACGACCGGCAGCGTCTTCGTTGCGTACTGCTCCACCGACTTCGCGTTGAGCACGGCCGGCTTCTGGATGCCGAGCTGCCAGGCGATGGGTATCAGATCGTCGTTTGCCTTCGTGCGGAAGCTCGACATCAACGGATAATCGTCCATCGCTTCCGCATCCACCGCGCCGCCGCCGACGCTGGACCGCGAGACGTTTCTCGCGGCGATCGCGCGCCACCGCCGCGCCTCGTGGCGCGTCACGGCCGCCTGCGCCGCCGCGGTCGCTGTCGTGACGCTGGTGGTCGCGATCCTGATGTCGCCGCTCCTCTACTGCCTGGCCGGCCTCGCGCTCGACCTCGTCAACCTTGCGCGGCCGGCGCCGGACTTGCTGGGATGGGCCGTCCACGAAGTCGAGGCGCTGTCGAACGCGAAACAGGTCACGGCGCCGATGATTGCGCGCACGGCGTTCGTC
>DASQHH010000921.1:0-3836 GCA_035632195.1 Vicinamibacterales bacterium | reverse complement strand
CGGGATGTGCACGGCGTCGAGACGGGGCGCGGGCAGTTTCGCGAGCCGGGCGTACGCGGTCGTGAAGCGGCTGAGCGAATCGGACCGCGCCGCGATCACGGCGAGTCCGCGACGCATGTCGTCGTTCCAGTCCGCCGGCATCTGATCGCGCGCGAGGATGGATTCGAGACTGCCGGCAATCGACTTGATCGGCGCCAGCGAGTTATTGATTTCGTGGCCGATGACGCGAATGAGACGCTGCCACGCCTGCCGCTCCTCGTCGCGCAGCGGCCGGCTGACGTCGGCGAGCACCAGCAGCTGATGGGGCCGCCCCTCCTGCCGGAACGTGGTCCTGCGCACTTCGAAACGGCCGGTCGTGCCGGGAAAGGCGAGGTCGGCAATCCGCGGCGACGCCCCTTCCAGGCAGACGTCAAGGCGCAGCTCCTCAGCCGTGCAGCCGAGGATTTCCGAAGCGTCGCGGCCGAGGAGCCGCTCGCCGGCCTTGTTGACGAGGCGCAGCGCGCGGGCGCCGTCGAACGTGAACACGGCGACGTCGATTTCGACCATGACCGTGCGCAGCAGCGCGCCCGCTTCGAGCGCGCCGAGCCGCTGGTCGTGCAGCGTCTCCGCCAGCACGTTGACCTCGAGGAGCACGGCGCCGAGCGGATCGTCGCTGGCCGCGGCGCCGGGTCCCGCAGCCCCGCGCGCGCGGATGGAGAAGTCACTCTCGCGCAGCGCCGCCAGCAGGTTCGACAGCGTCTGCAGCGGCAGCACCACCCTGTGCCGGACGCTGAACGAACAGCCGGTCCAGACGCCGATGATCAGCACCGTCAGCGTCCACTGCACCTTGGGCGTGTAATCGTTGGTCCAGAGGAGGATCAGACCGACGATCGCGGCGGGAAGTCCCGCCGCGAGGGCTAGCAGGAGAATGCGTTGATCGAAGCGGAAGCGCAATCCACCAGATTCTACAGGCCGTACCGCTGCAGCCGGCGATAGAGCGCGCTGCGGCTCAAGCCGAGAGCCTTGGCCGCCTGGCTGACGTTGCCGTCGAAGCGCGCCATCGCCTTCTTGATCAGGAAGCCTTCGACGTCCTCGAGGCTCATCTCCTCGATGCGCGACGTCGCTTCCTTGTCAAGGCGCAGCCCGAGATCGCGTGGACGGATGGCGGATGTCTGCGCCATCAGCACGCCGCGCTCGACAGCGTGATCGAGCTCGCGGATGTTGCCCGGCCACGGGTGGTCGAGCAGCGCCTGCAGCGCCTGCGGCTCGAAGCCGGTGATGTTCTTCCGGTACCGCTGCGCGTGCTGACGGAGGAAGTGCGACGCCAGCGCCGGGATGTCCTCGCGCCGGTCGCGGAGCGGCGGCAGCGGGATTTCAATTGTGTTCAGCCGGAAGAGCAGATCCTGACGGAACCGGCCGCCGCCGACTTCGTCCGTGAGGGTGGCGTTGGTCGCCGACAGAATCCGGACGTTGACGTGGCGCGTGCGGGACGAGCCGACGCGCTCGAAGTCGCCGGTCTCGACGACGCGGAGCAGCTTCGGCTGGAGGTTCATCGGCACGTTGGCGATTTCGTCGAGGAAGAGGGTGCCGCCGTCGGCGAGCTCGAAGCGCCCGACGCGGTCGTTCTTGGCGTCCGTGAAGGCGCCCTTGACGTGCCCGAACAGCTCGCTCTCGAAAAGCGCGTCGGCGAGTCCGCCGGCGTTGACCGTGACGAGCCCTTTGCCCGACCGCGCGGAGACAGCGTGGAGCGCCTGCGCGACGGTGCCTTTGCCGGTGCCGTTCTCGCCGGTGATGAGGATGTTCGCTTCGGACGGCCCCACGCGCGCAATCAGCTCCATCACCGGCCGCATCGACGGCGCCTCGGCGATCAGCATCGGGCGGACGTCGGGCTTGAGCGATCGATTCTCCGCTTCGAGCCGCTGCTGGACGCGCAGCGCGCGGGACAGCTCCACCTGGGTGCGGAGGATCGTGAGCAGCCGCGCGTTCTCCCACGGCTTCTGCACGAAGTCGCGTGCGCCACGGCGCATGGCGTCGACCGCCACGTCCACCGATCCCCACGCCGTCATCACGACGACCGGCAGCGCCGGATCGCGGCGCCGCAGCTGCGTGAGCAGGTCCAGGCCTTCCTGTCCCGAGGTGGTGTCGCGCGTGTAGTTGAGGTCCATGAGCACGGCGTCGAAGTCCGCGCCATCGACGGCGTCCAGGATTCCGGACGGCGAGCCCGCGGTATCGAGCTTGTAGCCTTCGCTCTTGAGGAGCAGGCGCAGCGCCTCGAGGACGTCCGGCTGGTCATCAGCGACCAGGAGACGCGGCGAGTCAGTCGCCAGTCGCCGGTCGCCGGTCATCTGTCCTGCCATCGGGCGTTCTTCATCAGACGCCTGAAACGGCCCGACGGTTGGCGGCAGTTCGGTCGTTTGCGTGCTAATCATCGACAACCCATCCATCGCGCAGCTGAATGATGCGCGTGCCATAGGACGCGTTCACTTCCGAGTGCGTGACCTGCACGATCGTCGCGCCCGCTTCGTTCAGCGAGCGGAACAGCTCCATGATTTCCTTGCCCTGGGCCGTGTGCAGGTTGCCCGTCGGCTCGTCGGCGAGGATGACCTGCGGATTCGCGATCACCGCGCGCGCGACGCCCACCAGCTGCTGCTGTCCGCCCGACAGCTGATTCGGATAGAGATCCTTCTTACCGACGATCTGGAACCGATCCAGGATGTCGGCGACCATGCTCTGACGATCCTTCCGGCTGACGTTGCGGTACGAGAGCGGAATCTCCAGGTTCTCGTATACCGTCAGGTTGTCGAGCAGGTGGTAGCTCTGAAACACGAACCCGATGTGCTTCTTGTGCAGCTCGGACCGCTGTTTCGGGTTCAGCCGGTGGACCGGCTGGTCCATGAAGTAGTACTCCCCGGTCCACGCGCTGTCGTGCATGCCGAGGATGTGGAGCAGCGTCGACTTGCCTGCGCCCGACGGCCCCATGATCGAAACGAACTCGCCCTCTTTGATGTCCGCGTTGATGCGGCGCAGGACGAATGTGCGTCCTACGCCGTGCGGATACGACTTCTCGACTGCCCGAAGCGAAATCAGCAAAGCCCTTAGCCCTGAGCCCTCAGCCCTTTACTCCGTGACCGCCATCGCCATTCGCTCCTCGACGATCCGTCCGTCGAAGAGGTGAATGCTGCGCTCGGCGTGGCGCGCATATCGAGGGTCGTGCGTCACCATGCAGATCGTCGCCCCGGCGGAGTGGAGCTCCTTCAGCAGGTCCATCACGGCTTCGCCGCTGCGCGAGTCGAGGTTTCCCGTCGGCTCGTCCGCGAGCAGCATCAGCGGCTCTCCGGCGACGGCCCGCGCCACGGCGACGCGCTGCTGTTGACCGCCCGACAGCTGGCTGGGCAGGTGCTTGGCGCGGTGGCCCATCCCGACGCGCTCGAGCGCAGCCTCGACCCGCTGCCGGCGCTCCGCTGACTTCATTCCGCGATAGGTGAGCGGAAGTTCCACGTTCTCGAACACCGTCAGGTCCCCAATCAGGTTGAAGCTCTGGAAGATGAACCCGATCTCCCGGTTGCGGACACGCGCGCGCTCTGATGCCGGCAGCTCCGCGACAGGACGGTTGTTGAGGAAGTACTGGCCCTCTGTCGGGGAGTCGAGCAGCCCGAGAATCGACAGGAGCGTCGACTTGCCGCACCCCGACGGCCCGGCGATCGCGACGTACTCGCCTTTGCCGATCTCCATGTGGATGCCCGCGAGCGCGTGCGTCTCCACTTCGTCTGTGAAGAACACCTTGGTCACGCCTTCGAGCTTGATCAGGGCCTGCTTGGTCGCGTCTGCCATGAACGTCTCCCTGTAGGGCGGGCCTT
>DASQHH010000920.1:0-2698 GCA_035632195.1 Vicinamibacterales bacterium | reverse complement strand
CGCCGCGGAAGCGGCCGGCGGCGACTTCGGACCGGAGATCGCGATTAGTCGCCGCGATGACGGCGACATCCACCTTCTTCGGCTGCAGCGAACCGACGCGCTGCACTTCCCCGTACTCCAGTGCGCGCAGGAGCTTCGCCTGGACGGCAAGCGGCAGCTCGCCGATTTCGTCGAGGAACAGCGTGCCGCCCTGCGCGGCCTCGAACACGCCGGGCTTCGACTCGACGGCGCCGGTAAACGCGCCCCGAACGTGTCCGAACAGCTCGCTCTCGAACAGCGTGTCGACGACCGCCGAACAGTTGATCGTCACGAAGGGCCGCTGGCGCCGGGGTCCGGCCTGGTGGAACGCGCGCGCGGCCAGCTCCTTGCCCGTTCCTGTCTCGCCGCTGATCAGGACGACCTTGGCATGCGGCGCAAGCCGCTGAATCAGGCTGAAGACATCCTGCATGGCGGGGCTGCGTCCGAGCATCCCGCAGAATTCCAGCTCGCGCGCCACCTGGCTTTCGAGCGCCACGACCTGCGCGCGGCGCTCGATCTCCACGCGAATGTCGGTCAGGACCTGCTTGAGCCGATCGAAGTCGAACGGCTTGGTCAGGTACTCGCGCGCCCCGAGCTTGATCGCTTCGACCGCGCTGTCGACCGCCGCGTACGCCGTCATCAGGATGACTTCGCAGCTGGGAGTCGTCGCGCGAATCTGCCGCAGGAGGTCGAGGCCGTTCACGTCCGGCATGCGCAGGTCGACCATCGCGAGGTCGGCCGGCTTCCGCATCAGCGCGCTCAGCGCTTCGGAGCCGCTGCCGCAGGTGATGACGTCGAACCCCGCTTTCGCCGCGAGCCGCTCGACAACCCGGAGCACGGGGGCTTCGTCGTCGACGACGAGGAGCGACGGACGCGCTGTGGCCGCCTTCACAATGGCCATCGAACGTGGAGCGGGTGCCCACCGGACGCTTGGCGGCGACGGTTCATCGGTCCATTCATCGAGATCGGGAATCGCGTTGGACACTGTCGTCATAGAAGCTTGCGGACGGTGGTCCAATTACCGTGCCGCGGCTCAGCCCGCGCAAAACCAAAGAAATCGCCCGGATCCAGCGCGCCCTGTGCGCTCCCAGACCCCTTAAAGTGTGCGGGACTGTGCGGGTGCGCACACTCGCCTCCCGCATGTTCTCACGTATCGGCGGGATCGGCTGATCACTTACGGCCGTCGCCGTTCTTCGTTCGTGGGACTCCGTCGTCCCACAGGCGGACAGTTTTCCCAGATACCTCCACACTTTTGTCACGCCGTAACCTGCTGACGTATAATTACTTAGTCAACCGCAGGCGTTCTGGCGCGCTGATTGCCCCTCGAAGCTGCGATCGTTTTGCGCGTCAGTTCCGTCTAAGCAGTCAACTTCACGAAAACAGCCATGGATATTGCTCGCCCGTCCAACCTCAAGAAAAAGCGGATTCGTCAAGGCATCTACGCCGCCGTTGCGCTGATTGTCGTCGCGCTCGTCAGCGTCGGCCTCTCCAAGCTGAAGCCGGCGGCACCGACGGTCGAGCGCGCCGTCGTCTGGCCCGACACGGTGAAGCGCGGGAACATCAAGCGCGAGGTCCGCGGACTTGGGACGCTGACGCCCGAGGACATCCGCTGGATCCCGGCCACCACACAGGTCCGGGTCGAGAAGATCGTGCTGCGCCCGGGCGCGAAGGTGCATCCGGACAGCGTCATCCTCGAGCTGAGCAACCCCACGCTCGAGCAGCAGTATATGGATGCGCAGTTGAAGCTCGCCGCCGCGCAGGCCGGACTCGAGAATCTCAGGGTGCAGCTGAACAACGACCTGTCGGCTGCGAAAGGGACGGCTGCCAAGACCGAAGCGGATTTCAACAAGGCGAAGATGCAGGCGCAGATGAACGAGGCGCTCTTCAAGGATGAGCTCGTCTCCGAGCTGGTACTGAAGCAGTCGCAGTTGGACGCGGACTCTCTCGGCGTCAGCGCGCAGATCGCGAAGGAACAGTTTGCCAGCAAAGCCGAGTCGATGCGCGCACAGCTTGCGGTGCAGCAGTCGTCGGTCGATCAGGCGCGCGCCGTCCTGCAGCTGACGCAGCAGCAGAAGGACGAGCTCAAGGTGCGCGCCGGCCTCGAAGGAACGCTGCAACTCGTGCAGGTCGACGAGGGCCAGCAGGTCGCGCCGGGCACGAACATGGTCCGCGTCGCGAACCCGAGCCGCCTGAAGGCGGAAATCAAGATTGCGGAAACCCAGGCCAAGGACATTCAGATCGGCCAGAAGGCTGAAGTCGATACGCGCGCCGGCATCGTGGAAGGCCATGTCGCCCGGATCGATCCGTCGGTGGTGAACGGCACCCGCACCGTGGACGTGACGCTGCCCGGCGAACTGCCGAAAGGCGCCGTTCCCGACCTGAGCGTCGACGGGACGATCGAGCTGGAACAGATGAACGACGTCGTCTACATGGGCCGGCCGGCGTTCGGCCAGGAACAGAGCACCGTCGGGCTGTTCAAGATTCTTCCGGATGGCGTTAACGCGGAACGGGTCCAGGTGAAGCTTGGACGCAATTCGGTGAACACCGTCGAAGTACTGTCGGGGCTCAAGGTCGGCGACCAGGTGATCCTGTCCGACATGTCGGCGTACGACGCATACGACCGCATCAGACTGAAGTAGGCCGGGGCCCTTCAGGCCCAGGAGGAATGTCGGCGGGCCCC
>DASQHH010000919.1:0-18298 GCA_035632195.1 Vicinamibacterales bacterium | reverse complement strand
GAGGAAATCGACCGCTACATCCTGGCGCGGTACGCGCAGGTGGCGACGAAGATGCTCGACGAGTACCGGAATTACAACTGGGCCGCGGTCTGCACGGCGCTCCAGACGTTTGCGACCGTGGACCTCAGCGCCTTTTACGCGGACGTGACGAAGGATCGGATGTACACGTTCCGCGTCGACGGCCGCGAGCGCCGCTCCGCGCAGACGACGATGTATCTGATGGCGGATGGCCTGACGCGGCTGGTAGCGCCGGTTCTGTCGTTCACGGCCGACGAGGCGTGGCGGTTTCTGCCCGGCGCCCGCGACGAGTCGGTGCACATCGCCGTGTTCCCGAAGCGCGACGACCTGACGCCGTTCGTCGACGAGGGGCTGGTCGAGCGATGGACGCGGCTGCTCGCCATCCGCGAGCAGGTGCTGGCCCGGATCGAGCCGCTGCGGAAGGACAAGGTCATCGGCAGCTCGCTGCAGGCGAAAGTCGTCCTGGACGTGCCGGCCGCCGACATGGCGCTGCTCGAACGGTATCGCGCCGACCTGCCGATGCTGTTCATCGTCTCGGAAGTCGAGCTGCGGAAGGGCGCCGGCGACGCCCCGCAGGTCACCATCGAGCGCGCGGGCGGCGTGAAGTGCGAGCGCTGCTGGCGGTACGTGCCGGCAGTATCATCCGAACCGGCCTGGGCAGGCATCTGCCCGCGCTGCCAGGACGCGCTGCAGCCGGGAGACCAGGCGGCATGAGCGACGTCAACGATTCCGTCATGGACATGCCGGCGATGCCGCCGCGGCGGCTCGAAGTCTGGCTGCCGATTCTGATCGTCTCGATCGACCAGATCAGCAAGGCGATCGTCCGTGCGATGCTTCCGCTGTCGGAAAGCGTCACCGTGGTTCAGGGCTTCATCAACATCACGCACGTGCGCAACGCCGGCGCGGCGTTCGGGATCCTCAATACGGCCGACTTCCCGTTCAAGTCCGTCCTGATTGCGGTGATCGCAACCGCCGCGCTCGTCGGCGTCGGCGTGTACGCCGCGAGCCTGGCCCACCATCAGCTCGTCGCGCGCGTAGGCCTCGCGCTGATCATCGGCGGGGCGACCGGCAACCTGATCGACCGGATCCTGGCGGGGTCCGTCGTCGATTTCGTCGACGTCTACTACAAGACGTACCATTTCTGGGCGTTCAACGTGGCCGACTCGGCCATCAGCGTCGGCGTTGCGATCATGATCTTCGATATGCTGGGACTCGAAAAATTCATCTCGGGGAAATAGCGCTTGTACCCAAGACTCTTCGAACTCGGACCCATCACCGTTTACACCTACGGCGTCCTCCTCGCCGCGGCGTACCTCTTCGGCCTGCAGCTCGCGATGGTCCGCGCGAAGGCGCGCGGCATGGACCACAACCGCGTCCTCGACCTCGGCATCCTCATCATCATCAGCGCGCTGATCGGCGCGAAGCTGTTGCTGCTCGTCACCGACTGGCGCACGTTCCGGGCCGATCCCAGGGAACTGCTGACGCTCGCGCGATCGGGCGGCGTCTTCTACGGCGGCCTGATCCTCGCGGTCAGCGTCGCGCTGTGGTTCATCCGCAAGAACGGACTGCCGCTCTGGACGACGACCGACGTCTTCGCGCCCGGCATCGCGCTCGGCCATGTCGTCGGCCGGTTCGGGTGCCTCTTCGCCGGCTGCTGCTTCGGCAAGCCGACGACGCTGCCGTGGGGCATCACGTTCAAGGATCCGTTTGCGGCGGCCAACGTCGGGACGCCGCTCGGCGTGCCGCTGCATCCGACGCAGCTCTACGAGGCCGGCGCAGAGTTCATCATCCTGATGGTGCTGCTGTTCACCGAGCGCAAGGGCAAGCCGTTCCCCGGCCGCACGTTCTGGCTGTACATGCTGCTCTACGCGGTTTCGCGGTTCATCATCGAGTTCTATCGCGGCGACGATCGGGGCAACGTGGGACCCCTGTCGACATCGCAGTTCATCTCGGTGATCCTGGCTCCGCTCGCGATCGGCATGCTCGTGTATCTGTCGCGCTCCGCCGAGCCGACGCCGAAGCTCGCGCGCAAAGCCGCGTGACGATTACCGTCCCGGAGGAATCTGAAGACATCCGGCTCGATCGCTTTCTCACCTCCGAGCTGCCCGCGCACTCGCGATCGCAGATCCAGCGGCTGATCGAAGGCGGTCACGTCCTCGTCGGCGGACGGGCGGCCAAGGCGAATCAGCGCGTCAAGCCCGGGCAGGCGATCACCGTCGACGTCCCAGAGCCCGTCGATCCCGCGCCGAAGCCGGAGGCGCTGCCGCTCCCGATCGTCTACCAGGACCGCGACGTGATCGTCGTCGACAAGCCCGCGGGAATGGTCGTGCATCCGGCAGCAGGCCATTCCAGCGGCACGCTCGTCAACGCGCTGCTCCATCACGTCGACGACCTGAGCGGCATCGGCGGCGAAAAACGGCCGGGCATCGTCCACCGCCTCGATCGCGGAACGTCCGGGCTGCTCGTCGTCGCGAAGAACGACGCCGCGCACGACGCCCTGTCGAAGCAGTTTCAGAACCGCGAAGTGGAAAAAGAGTACATCGCGCTCGTGTGGGGCGAGGTGATGGCGGGCCGGCGCATCGACGCGCCCATCGGGCGGGACCCGGTGAACCGCAAGAAGATGTCGGCTGCGACGAAGGCGCCGCGCGATCCCAACCGCGTGCGCCGGAGCCGCGAGGCGGTCACGCGCATCGTCGCGGCGGAGCACTTCGGCCGCGTCCTGACGCTCGCAACCGTCGCGATTCACACCGGCCGCACGCACCAGATTCGCGTCCATCTGAGCGCCATCGGCCATCCGGTTGTCGGCGACCCGCTGTACGGCGGCGTTCACCGCCGCGTCCCGGGCGACGTCCGCGCCGTCACGCACCTCGATCGGCCGTTCCTGCACGCCGCTCGGCTCGCGTTCAAGCACCCACAGGACGGACGGCGCATGGAATTCGAGAGCCCGCTGCCGGACGACCTCCAGCGGATCGTCGAGGAGTTGGCCGAAGGCTTCACGACAGTTTCGTGAGGGATCCAATCGTTATGAAGACCGTGTTTGCCGGCCGTGTGTTCTCCGTGGAAATCGGCAGGCGTCGCTTTCCGAACGGGCAGGAACACGACGTCGAGATCGTCCGCCATCGACCGTGCGTCGTGTTGATTCCGATCGAGGCCGACGGACGCATCGTTCTGGTCAGGCAATACCGCGCGCCGATCGATCGCGTCACGTGGGAGCTGCCGGCCGGCAGCGTCAACGACGGCGAGTCGGCGGAAGCGGCGGCCGGGCGCGAGTGCGAAGAGGAAACGGGCCGTGCTCCGCGGACAGTCGAGCGGCTCGGCGCCTGGTTCCCCTCGCCCGGCTACTGCGACGAAGAGATGCTGTTCTTCCGGGCGCGCGACCTGCGCGATCCAGCACCGGATTCCCGCCATCGTCCCGACGAGGACGAGGACATCACGACCAGGCGGGTCACAATCGATGAGGCGCGTGCGATGGTGCAGCGCGGCGAGATTCTCGATCTGAAGAGCGCGTTCGGTCTCACGCTGATCTGACGCTCAGCGGTGGCGCCGGCGCCCGCCGCCGAATCGATGGCCACCACCGTGGTGGCGATGGCCAGGCCCACCTCCCGGTCGAGCGTGACGATGCTGACCGGGCTGACCGGGCTGACCTGGCGCGGGCGGAGGCGCCGGCGCGTTGTAGTCGAAATCCGGAACGGTCACGCGGGGCAGGCGCTTGCCGATTGCGCCTTCGATCGCGCGGATCGCGCCTTCCTCTTCGGGCGACACCAGCGTAAAGGCCGATCCGGTGAGCTCGGCGCGCGCCGTGCGGCCGACGCGGTGGATGTAGTCCTCGGGCACTCCCGGCACATCGAAGTTGATGACGTGGCCGAGCGCGGTGACGTCGATGCCGCGCGCGGCGATGTCGGTCGCGACCAGTACCCGGTATTTCCCGCTCTTGAAGCCCGCGAGCGCCTCGATTCGCTGAGCCTGCGATCGGTTGCCGTGAATGCGCTGCACGGTGACGCTGCGTCCCGCGAGGTACTTCGCCAGGCGATCGGCGCGGTGCTTCGTCCGCGTGAAGACGAGCGCGTCGCGCACTTCCCCGCCCGTCAGCAACGCGTGCAGCAATGCCGGCTTCGACTGCTGCGGCACCGGATAGATCGCCTGCGTGATCCCCGAGGCCGGCACCGCTTTTCGCTCCAGATTGATCGTCGCCGGATCGTGCAGCATCTCCTTCGACAGCTCGACGATCGGCGGCGGCATGGTCGCGCTGAAGAAGAGCGTCTGCCGCTTGCGCGGGATGTGCCGCAGGATGCGGCGGATGTCCGGCAGGAATCCCATGTCGAGCATGCGGTCGGCTTCGTCGAGCACCAGATATTGCAGCGACGCCAGCCGCGCGTACGGCGCGCGCGCATGGTCCAGCAGACGGCCCGGCGTGGCGACGATGACGTCGACGCCGCTGCGGAAGGCGTGTTCCTGCGGCCCCATGCCGACACCGCCGAACACGGATGCGGCCGTAATCGGGGTGTGCACGGCCAGATCGTTGAGATCCTCGAGAATCTGCGCGGCGAGCTCCCGCGTCGGAGTCAGCACGAGCGCGCGCGTCGCGCCGCGCGGGCGGTCGATGAGCGCGTTGAGAATCGGCAGCAGGAAGGCGGCCGTCTTGCCGCTGCCGGTCGTCGCGCACGCGATGAGATCGCGCCCGTCGAGCGCCGGCGGGATCGCATCGGCCTGGATCGGCGTCGGACGCACGAAGCCGAGGTCTTTGAGACCCCTCAGAAGGTTGGAATGGAGTTTAAGCTGCGAGAACCACAAGCGGCCTCCTCAATGGTCGCCACGTGGATAGCGACGGTATCTTCGACGTGCCTGGCGTAGCCGCCCGCGAGCACGATGACGAGAGGCACGCCGGCGCTTCGGACGGCGTCGATGACGCGCCGATCGCGCAGCCGCAGGCCGTCCTTCGTCAACCGCAGGCCGCCCAGCTGATCATCCTCGTACGGATCGGCGCCAGCCAGGTAGAAGACGCACTGCGGCCGATGGTCCATGACCTGCGGCAGCGCGCGATCGAGCTCGCGCAGAAACGCCGCGTCGTGGACGCCGTCGGGCAGGCCGACGTCCAGCGTACTGCGCGGCTTCCACATCGGGTAATTGTGTTGCTGGTGCATCGAGAACGTGAAGACTCGCGGGTCGGCCTCGAAGATGAAGGCGGTGCCGTTTCCGTGGTGGACGTCGAGATCGACGATCGCGATCCGCCCGGTGCCGCCCTGCTGCAGCACGCGCGCGGCGACCGCGACGTCGTTGAACGGGCAGAAGCCTTCGCCATGGCTGGGGAAGGCATGATGCAGCCCGCCGCCGATGTGCACGACGATCTGACTTCTGACTTCAGACTTGGGACTCTCGAGGTCGCACGCGAGCCGGGCGGCATGGATGGTGCCGCCCGTCATGCAGCGGAACGCGTCGACCATCGCGGCGGACCACGGGAGCTCGAGCTCGGCGACGTCCTGCGCGGTCATCGCGCCGTCGCGCATTTTGGCCAGGTACTCCGGCGTGTGTACGAGCGCGAGCTCCTCCCATGACGCCGGCGGCGGATCGATGAACGGTCCGCCGACGCGCTCCGCGATCAGGTCGTATTTTTCGGTCGGAAACACATGCGGCCCGATATCAACCCGATATCGGGCCGAGTAGACGATGTTCAATGACGCGGAGCCGCTACACGGCCGACGGGCTGTGCCGGCTTCTTCGTGGGACGGGCGTCGGACGCGATCGGCTGCAGCGCCAGCGCGAGCACCTCGTCGATCGTCCCCACGAGGTGCACGACGAGGTCCTTCCGCAGCTCCGGCGTCAGGTCCTCGTTGATGTTCTTGGCGTTCTGCTTCGGGAGAATCACTTCGTGGATGCCGAGCCGGCGCGCGGCCAGGACCTTCTCCTTGATGCCGCCGACCGGCAGCACGCGCCCCGACAGCGTGATTTCACCGGTCATCGCAATGTCTCCGCGGACGGGCCGCCCCGTCAGCTCGGACGCCATCGCGGCCGCCATCGTCACGCCTGCGGACGGTCCATCTTTCGGAATCGCGCCCGACGGCACGTGGACGTGCATCTCGGCGTTCTTGAAGAAATCGGGATCGATGTTGTATTCCTTCGCGTGCGTGCGCAGCCACGACAGCGCGGCGCGGGCCGATTCCTTCATCACCTCGCCAAGCTGCCCGGTCAGCGTCAACGAGCCGTTGCCGGCCATGCGGGATGCCTCGATGAAGAGGACCTCGCCGCCGACCGGCGTCCACGCCAGGCCGATTGCCACGCCCGGTTCCTTCGTGCGCTCCTCGATTTCCTCGTCGAGGAACTTCGGCGCGCCCAGCATTTCGACGACCGCATCGGGAGTGATCGTGAGGGGCGTTTCGTTGCCTTCCGCGCGCCGCCGCGCCACCTTGCGGCAGAGGGCGCCGATCTCGCGCTCCAGGTTGCGGACGCCGGCCTCCCGCGTGTAGCCGCGGATCACCTGGCGCAGCGCGTCGGGCGTGAAGGTGATGTATTCAGGCGTCAGACCGTGGTTCTTCACCTGCTTGTCCACGAGGTGATCGATCGCGATCTTCAGCTTCTCTTCCTCGGTGTAGCCAGCGATCTCGAGGACTTCCATGCGGTCCTTCAACGCGGGCGGAACCGGGTCGAGGATGTTCGCCGTGGTGATGAAGAGCACCTCGGACAGATCGAACGGCACGTCCAGATAGTGATCCCGGAACGTGTTGTTCTGCTCCGGGTCGAGCACCTCGAGCAGCGCCGACGAGGGATCGCCGCGGAAGTCGGCGCCGAGCTTGTCGATCTCGTCGAGGATGAACACCGGATTCTTCGACTCCGCGCGGCGGAGGCCCTGGATGACCTGGCCGGGCAGCGCGCCGATATACGTCCGTCGGTGGCCGCGAATCTCCGCCTCGTCGCGCATGCCGCCGAGCGACACGCGGACGAACTTGCGGCCGAGCGACTGCGCGATGGAGCGCGCGAGCGACGTCTTGCCGACGCCGGGAGGGCCGACGAAGCACAGGATCGGACCCTTGACCTCGGGATTCAGCTTGCGGACCGCCAGGTACTCGAGGATGCGGTCCTTCGCCCGCTCGAGTCCCGAATGGTCCGCGTCCAGCACACTCTTGGTCTTCGGCAGGTCGATGACCTCGTCGGTGCGTTTCGCCCACGGCAGCGCGACCAGCCAGTCGAGATAGGTGCGCGAGACGGTGTATTCCGCCGCCGCCACGGGCATCTTCGACAGCCGATCGAGCTCGCGCAGCGCTTCCTTCTTCACCTGCTCGGGCATCCCGGCGGCCTCGATCTTCTCCTGGAGCTCTTCGATCTCCTTGGTCTGGTCGTCGCCCTCGCCGAGCTCCTTCTGAATCGCCTTCATCTGCTCGCGCAGGAAGTACTCGCGCTGGTTCTTGCCGACCTCGGACTGGACCTGCGACTGAATCTTCGACCCGAGCTCGAGGACCTCGAGCTCCTTGATGAGGATCCGGTTGAGCGTGTCCATGCGGGTGCGGACGTCGAGCGTCTCCAGCACTTCCTGCTTGACCGGCGTGCCGATCGTCGACAGCGACGACGCGATGAAGTCGGCGAGGCGGCCCGCCTCGGTGATGTTCACCGCGAGCGTCTGCAGATCGTCGGACAACAGCGGCGACAGCGAGACCACCTGCTGGAAGTTCGTCTTGATGTTGCGCGCGAGCGCGTCGATCTCCAGACGGTCCGCTTCCTTGGTGCCTTCGGTGACGGCGGTCACCTGCGCGCGGAGGTACGGCTGCGTCGCGACGACCTTGTCGAGATGCAGACGCGCCAGGCCCTGGACGATCAGCCGCAGGCTGCCGTCCGGCAGCTTGAACATCTTGTGGATGTGAGTAGCCGTGCCGACCGTGTGGAGGTCGTCCTGCACCGGCTCCTCCACCGCGGCGTCTTTCTGCGTGAACACCGCGATCATCTTCCCGTTCGCGATCGCGTCGTCGATCAGTCGAACGGAGCTTTCGCGCGCGACCGCGAGCGGCATGAACGAATTCGGAAAAAGGACCGTGTCCCGCAGCGGCAGGATCGGCAGCTCGGATGGAATCGAGAGCGGGCGATCGCCGTTCGAGAGGTCCTCGGGTTTGAGGGTCTCGATCTGTTCACTCATAGATAACGCGGCCTGGGGCCGTCCGTGTCTTAAGGGGTCGCCGGTGGAGGAGGGAATTGCGGGCTCCGCCACCGGCGGAGCCCCGAACCTTTTGGGGTCGCCGGATCTTACATGTCCATGAAGAGCGACGAGGCGCCGCGGCGCGCGGCGTGCTGACGCTCGCGCTGCTCCGCGTTCTCCCTGTGCTGTTCGCAGTCCTTGCAGCGGACCGCGAACGGCAGCGCGCGGAGACGCTTCTCGCCGATTTCTTCGCCGCAGTCGAAGCAGTAGCCGTAGGTGCCCTGCTCGAGACGCTTGAGCGCGTCGTTGATCTTGTTCAGCGTCTCGGACTTCATCTGCACGAGCGCGAACTCGATATCTTCCTGAATGTCGTTTTCCGCGCTCTCGACGGCGTCCAGCACCTCGGTCGCCTTGCCGCCGTCCTCACGGACGCCACGCATTTTGCCCTGGACCTCGGCCTGAATTTCACGCCGGCGGCCCTCGAGCATCTGCCGCAGTTCGTTATACCGCGAGCGGGACATCCGCTGCGGGGTGCCCGTTTCCTGGTTCGTGTTGTTCTTCATACGACGCCTCCTTCGCCTTCCGGACCGCCAAATTGCCGTTCGCTATGCAAATTAACTGCCAATAATAAACTGAACTACTGTCATATAGCAAGCGCCGAACAGAGAACCCAGACCGGAACGGACGAGCGCCTCCTTCGAGCCACCGACCGATTCGGTCCGAGATTGAAGCTGCATCATCAACGCTTTCAATGACTTGTAAATCAGCTCTTTACAACCAGCGACAAACGGCTGTCAACCGTTTGTTCAAATTCTGATGATGATTAGACGCCGGAAGCTGGCGGACGGTTCGGGTAGCCGAATGGGGTCAATTGTCCGCTTGCGGAGACGGCTCTGTGTCTAGGAATAGAAGAGGTGTGACGACTTTGCTACGCGGTGCGGCACCGCAACCGACACACTACTGCACCCAAGAGGCCTTCACCTTCACAGGGACCACGCCCCGCTCGGCGAGGAGTTGTCCGCTGCGGGCGCTGCCCGTCTTCAACCATCGTTCGTACAGACGCAGCAAGTCCGCATTGGACGCGCAGGCGGAGCGTTCGCTGACCTCGGAGAGGACGTCGACGAACCCGACGAATTTCCGGGCAAGCTCCGCAAACACCGGCGAGAAGGTGTCGCTCTCTACCCGGCTGAGCGCGCCGTAGGCGTAGCCGCCGATGGTGACGTAGTAGTCCACGTCGACGACGCCCCGGCACAGCGAGTCGGGGAAAAAACCGGAGATGAAGAGGGACGAGTCGCCGATCTCTCGAAGGCCCGCGCGCTGGCGAAACCCGCCGGCCTCGATCGCCTGTGAAAGCCTGACCGCGAGCGGGGTGCTGCCCGCCTCGCTCGCATCCACAGCAGGCTGGCGGACGAACCCGGCGAGCATCTGCACGACGTAAAACGACGCGGGCTCGGTCGCGGCCAATCGCTGACGGGCGATGGCCTCGTCGACGAGCTGCTTAAAGTACGCGACCGCCGTTTCGCGGCGTACCACGTCGTCGCTCATGCAGAGGCAAAATGCAAGGCGCGTTCCGATGAGTTCTAGGGTTTTCGAGCGGCATTATACAATATGTGGTGTTTGGTCTGCCCCCTCTGCGGTACGCGGCGTGCGAAACGGAGCTGTCCGGCGGTCGGCAGTCAGATTTGTACGGTGTGCTGCGGGACCAAGCGGCTGGTCCTGATTCAGTGCCCGGCTGACTGCGTCTACCTGGCGAGCGCCCGCGAACACCCGGCCGCCGTCGTCGTCCGTCAGCAGCACCGCGACGTTGCGTTCGTGTCGCACGCGCTTCGTGACCTGAGCGAACGGCAGTCGGAGATGTTCTTTCTGGTGGCCACCGCGCTCATCAAACAGGATCCGCAGCCGCATCAGCCGCTCCAGGCGCTTCTCGACGAGGACGTCGCTGACGCCATGGCGGCGCTGGCGGGAACGCTGGAGACCGCGTCGCGGGGCGTCATCTACGACCATCGTCCCGCGTCCCTGCCTGCGGAACGGCTCGTCGCGCAGATGAAGCCGATCGTCGCCGAGGCAGGGCGGGGCCTCGGATCGGCATTCGAGCGGGACGCCGCGGCGGTCCTGCGGCGCATCGCGGAGGCGGCGCGCGACGCGCGCGCGATCGACCCGCCGAACCGCCGCGCGTTCCTCGATCTGCTCGGCCGCGTTCTGGCGAGAACCGATGCCGCAGGCGAACCCGCCGGCCGTGACGCTCAGGCGCCCCCGCCGGAGCCGTCACGCTTGATCGTGCCCTGAAGAAATTGGTAAGTTGGTGAATTCGTAACCGGGTGATTCAGAGGTTCTAATGGCAAAGGCATGTGAAATCTGCGGCAAGGCACCGGTGGTCGGGCGTCAGCACAGCCACGCGAACAACGTCAGTCCGCGGCGGTTCGAGCCGAACCTGCAGCGCGTTCGGGCGATGATCAACGGCGGCGTACGCCGCATTCGCGTCTGCAGCCGGTGCCTGCGGAGCGGCAAAGTCGTCAAAGCGGCATAGCACGGTGCCTCACCAGTCGACCAAGCAGGGCATCTCGAGCCCGTCGGCGCCGAAGGCCATCGGCCCCTACTCTCCGGCTGTGCGCGGCGGCGCGCACGGCGAGCTCCTGTTCATCTCGGGGCAGGTGCCGATCGACCCGTCGACCGGCAATCTCATCGACGGCGACATCGCTGCCCAGACGCGCCGCGTGTTCGAAAACATCGGCGCTCTGCTGACGGCCGCAGGCCTTTCCTACAACAACATCGTCAGAACGACGGTGTTTCTCGCGGACATGAACGACTTCGGCGCGATGAACCAGGTGTACGCGACGTACTTCGCGGAGCCCTATCCCGCGCGGTCGACGGTGCAGGTCTCGAGATTGCCGAAGGACGCGCGGATCGAAATCGACGTCATCGCCTGCGCGTAGGTCCCGCGCGTCCCGCCTATCCTGCCCTTCCCGCCCGCTCCACGTTCAGCACGCCATCGACCGACTTTACCGACTTGATGACTCGCTCGAGGTGCTTCAGGTCGTCGATCTCGACCGTCATGTCGATTCGCGAGCGGCGATCTTCCGACGGGCGGGCTTCGAGGTTGCGGATGTTGGTGTTGATGTCGGCGATTTTCGCGCTGACAGCGGCGAGCAGCCCCTTGCGGTCCTCAACCTCCATCGTCAGCTTGACGGTGTAGCGCGGCGCGCCGTCGCCGGCGGCGGCCTTGTGCCATTCGACGTCGATGCGGCGCTCGGGGTCGTAGAGGAGGTTGACCACGTTCGGGCAGGTCGCCGAGTGGACGGACACGCCTTTGCCGCGCGTGATGTAGCCGACGATCTTCTCGCCGCGAATGGGATTGCAGCACCGCGCCCGGAACACCATCACATCGTCGAAGCCCTTGACCTTGATCTTGTCCTCTTTGGCGCCACCCGTTCCCAGCACGCGCTTGACCACCGCCGCCACAGGACCCTCGGGCGGCTTCTCGTGCAGGCTCTCCGCGGGCACCAGCTTCGTCAGCACCTGTTTCGCTGACGCCTTCCCGTACCCGATCAGCGCGCACGCATCGTCCGGCTTCGTCGCGCCGAGATCGGCGAGGGCCCTGGCCCACTGATCGCCGTCGCCGAGCATCTTGAGATTCACGTCGTAGCGCCGCGCCTCTTTCTCGAGCAGGCGGCGTCCGAGCTCGATCGCCCGTGCTTTCTCTTCGACGCGTATCAGGTGCTTGATCTTGTAGCGCGCGTGCGAGGTGACGACGAAGTTGAGCCAGTCGCGGCTCGGCTTGTGTCCCGCCTGGGTGATGATCTCGACGATGTCGCCGTTGCGCAGATGCGTGCGCAGCGGCACCATCTTGCCGTTGACGCGCGCGCCGACGGTCTGGTGCCCGACGTCCGTGTGAATGGCGTAGGCGAAATCAATCGGCGTGGCGCCGCGCGGGAACGCCTTCACGAGGCCCTTCGGCGTGAACGCGTAGACCTCTTCGGGATAGAGCTCGACCTTCAGGTTCTGCATGAACTCCCGCGGGTCGCGGACTTCCTGTCCGTACTCGAGGAGCTGACGCATCCACGTGAAGTACCGCTCGTCGCGCTGGATCCCGGCGGGGCCGGGTTTTCCCGGAACCGGGGCGAAGCGCCCTTCCTTGTACTTCCAGTGCGCCGCGATGCCCTCCTCCGCCATCCGGTGCATTTCCATGGTGCGGATCTGCACCTCGAACGGCATACCGTGTTCGCTGATCACCGACGTGTGCAGCGACTGATAGCCGTTGGGCCGCGGCATCGCGATGAAGTCCTTGATGCGCCCGGGCACCGGAGACCACGTCTGATGGATGATGCCGAGCGCGGCGTAGCAGTCCTTGACGCTGTCCGTGATCAGGCGCAGCGCGATGAAGTCGTACACCTGCTCGAGCTCGATCTTCTGGCGATTGAGCTTCTGATGGATGCTCCAGAGGCGCTTGATGCGGCCGTCGAGCTCCATGATGGGAACCTGGGCCTCCTGCAGCTTCGCGGTGATCGTGGTCTTGAATTCCTCGATGAGGCCTTCAGTTGCGCGGCGCTTGGCGTCGACGCGCATCCTCAGCGCCTCGTAGGCCATCGGCTCGAGATAACGGAACGACAGCTCCTCGAGCTCGTTCTTGACCTTGCTCATGCCGAGGCGGTTGGCGATCGGCGCGTAGATGTCCCGGGTCTCCTGGGCGATGGCGACGCGCCGGTCCTCGGACAGGTGGTTCAGCGTCCGCATGTTGTGCAGGCGGTCGGCCAGCTTGACGAGGATGACGCGGATGTCGTCGACCATCGCCAGCAGCATCTTGCGGAAGTTCTCCGCCTGGCGCTCTTCGCTCGAGGAGAACCGGATCGCGCCGATCTTGGTCACCCCCTCGACCACGTGGGCGACCTCGGGCCCGAAGAGCTCGCGGATGCGCTCGATGGTCGTCAGGGTGTCCTCGACGACGTCGTGGAGGAGTCCGGCGGCAATGGCGACCGCATCGAGCTTGAGGTCGGCCAGGAAGTCGGCCACGGCGAGGGGGTGTATCAAATAGGGCTCGCCGGAGTGGCGCACCTGCCCCTTGTGCTCCACGGCCGAGAACACGTAGGCCCGCCTGAGCAGTTCGACGTCGGCGTCCGGGCTGTAGGCCCGGACTTTTTCGACGAGGTCTTCGAAGCGAATCATCGGAAACGGTGTCTAAGAAGAATGATAACCGTGCCTTGACGTACGATTTTTTGCTTCACTATACTGACCCGGTTTGGCACCGTAATTTCTTGCAGCAGGGGGACTAATGCGTTCTTTGTCGGGTTCGGCGGCCGCAGCGGCCGGGCTGGCCCTCGGAGCGTTCGCGCTGGTATCGACGAGCGGTTGCGCCAAGATGAATGAAGTCAAGGCGATGCGCTCGTACAAGGAAGCCAACAAGACATACCAGGCGCAGGACTACAAAAAGGCCGCGGAGATGTACAAGGCGACGATCGACGCCGCGCCGGACGACGATCGGGTGACGCCGGCGTACTTCTTCTACGCCAACAGCCTGGACAACGAGTGGAAGCCGAGCAAGAAAGGCGACCCCGCGAACGACAAGCTGCTCGACACCGCGGTCGAAAACTACCAGAAAGCCGCCGAGCGGCTTCGCAAGTCGGACAACGCGGACTACAAGAAGCTCGGCAAACTCTCGCTGCAGTACCTTGTCGCCGCGTACGGCACCGACAAGCTGAACGATCCGGCGAAAGCGGAGCCTGTGCTGATCGACATGATCAACCAGGATCCGACGGACACGACCCTGTACACGCAGCTGGCCAAGCTCTACGAAGATGCGGGCGCGTACGATAACGCGGAGCAGGTGCTCCTGCGCGCGAAGAACACCCACCCGGATTCAGGCGTGTATATGACACTCGCCGCGTTCTACAACCGCGAAGGTCAGTTCGACAAGACGATGGAGGCGCTGAACGAACGCGCCCAGAAAGAGCCGAACAATCCGGAAGCGTTCTACACGATGGCCACGTTCTACTGGGACGAGGCGTATCGCGACTTCAAGTTGAAGGACGCGCAGAAACGCGAGTTCGTTCAGAAAGGCATGGACGCCGTCGATCACGCGCTGCAGATCAAGCCGGATTACATCGACGCGCTGGTGTACAAGGGCTTGCTGCTGCGACTTCAGGCGAATCTCGAGCCGAACCCCGACAAGCAGAAGGATCTGATCAAGCAGGCCGAGCAGCTCAGTGAAAAGGCAAACCAGCTGCGCAAACAGAAGGCGGCCGGGCAGTAGACCTTCAGGCGCACGCCCTACGGGGCGTTGGATCCAAGGCCGTTGGAGGCGTCTCCGACGGCCTTTTTTTGTCTCGGGCGCGTTACACGGCCGAGGTAGAATTACGCGTCAATTCGCAACAATTCTCGCAGGAGAGAAGTCAATGATTCAGAAGAACTGGTCGCGCATCGTCTGCGCGATCGCGGCGTTTCTGGCGCTCGCCGCATGGGCGAGGCCGGCGTCCGCACAGGCCGGCGTCACGACCGCATCGATGACCGGGGTCGTCAAGGACGCTCAGGGCGCCGTGATTCCCGGCGTCACTGTTACGGCCACCCATGAGCCGTCGGGCACGACCTACGAGGCGGTCACGCAGGGCGACGGACGTTTCACCCTTCCCGGCATGCGTGTCGGCGGTCCGTACCATGTCGCTGCGGCGCTCACCGGGTTCACGACGGAAGTCAAGAACAACCTGACCCTCACGCTTGGTGTCACTCAAGACCTGGAGTTCGCTCTGAAGGTCGCGTCAGTCGCCGAGACGATTACGGTCGTGGGGCAGAGCGACGTCGTGTTCAGCTCGACGCGCACCGGCGCCGCCACCGCGGTGATGCGCGACGATCTGGCGACGCTGCCCACAATTTCCGGCCGCATCACCGATATCACGCGTCTGACGCCGCAGTACGGCGGGTCCGGCACTTTCGCGGGACAGGACAATCGCGCCAATAACGTCACGGTCGACGGCTCGTACTTCAACAACTCGTTCGGGCTCGGCGTCACGACCGGCGGCATCGGCGACCGCACGGGCGTCGCGCCAATTTCGCTCGAAGCGATCGAGCAGGTGCAGGTGAACGTCGCGCCGTACGACGTTCGGCAGGGCAGCTTCGTCGGCGCCGGCGTCAACACGGTCACGCGCAGCGGAACGAACATGCTGACGGCGTCGGTGTACCACCGGACGCGCAACAATTCCTACGTCGGCACCGACGCGGCCGGCCAGGCGTTCAATCCGGGCACGTTCGATACGACGGTGACCGGCACGTGGGCAGGCGGACCGATCGTCAAGAACAAGCTGTTCGCGTTCGGCGCGTTCGAGAAGCAGGAAGACAACCGGCCGCTCACGACCTTCACGTCGAATCCGGGCGGCGCCCCGGTCGGCGGCAACACCACGCGCGTGCTGAACTCGGACCTGACCGCGCTGAGCGCGT
Organism: Vicinamibacterales bacterium; assembly: GCA_035632195.1. GTDB lineage: Bacteria > Acidobacteriota > Vicinamibacteria > Vicinamibacterales > CAVVIG01 > DASQHH01. Next base: position 2,739 of record DASQHH010000919.1, on the reverse strand, counting down.
TCCTGTCCAAGAATTTCAACTACGACACCGGTCCGTTCGACAACATTCCGAAGCTGACGCCCGCCAAGCCGTGGATGCTGAAAGGCGACTACAACGCGAACGGCGGCAATAAAATCACGTTCCGCTATAACCAGCTCGATTCGAGCAGCGACATCAACCAGTCGGGCTCGTCATCCCTCGGAACCAGCCGCCGCACCGGCACGACCGACTTCCTGACCTTCGCGAACTCGAACTACCAGATTCTCGAGAACCTCCGGTCAGGCGTGGGCGAATGGAATTCGGTGTTCGGCACCATGACGAACAACCTGCTCGTCGGGTATACGCACCAGGACGAGAGCCGCGGCGACAAAGGCCAGGTGCCGGTGTTCCCGTTCGTCGTCATTGGCGACGGTACGACCTTTCCCGGCAATCCGATCACGGCATTCGGGAACGAGCCGTTCACGCCGTTCAATCTGCTCCGGTACAACACGTTCCAGGCGCAGGACAGCGTGACGAAGTTCGCCAAGAGCCACTCCATCACGTTCGGGGGCAACGTCGAGAAATTCCACTCGGACAACTCGTTCTACTTCGGCATCCAGAGCGCGTATTCGTACGACTCGCTCGCAGACTTCTACGCGGACGCGCAGGGGTATCTGGCGAATCCGAATCGCACGGTCGCCGCTGCGCCGAGCCGGTTCCAGGTGAAGTACCTTCTGCAGCCCGGACAGACGACCCCGCCGCTGCAGCAGCTCGATGTGGTGTACGCGGGCGGTTTCATTCAAGACGAGTGGCGTCCGCGGTCGAACCTGACAGTCACCTACGGTCTGCGCGTTGACGCTCCGAAGTTCGGCAACACCGCGTTCGATAATCCGATCGCCGATACGCTGACCTTCCGCGATCAGAACGGTTCGGCGGTGAAGTACAACTCCGGCGCGCTGCCTGCCACGACGGCATACTGGTCTCCGCGCGCCGGCCTGAACTGGGACATCAACGGCGATCAGAAGATGCAGCTGCGCGGCGGCTCGGGCTTGTTCAGCGGCAAACCGCCGTACGTCTGGATCTCGAATCAGATCGGCAACACCGGCGTGCTGTACGGCTTCCTCGATTCGGGCACGGCGGTCACGAACTATCCGTTCAACCCGAACGCGGACAAGTACAAGCCGGCGCCGACCGGCGGCACCGCGGCGAGCTATGAGCTCGACGTCACCGACCAGAGCTTCCGCTTCCCGCAGACGTGGCGCACCAACATCGGCCTCGACCGCCGTCTGCCGTGGGACCTCGTCGGAACGATCGATTACATCTACAACCGCGACCTGAACGATCCGGTCTACATCAATGCGAATCTCCCCGCGGCCGATACGGCCTACACGGGAGTGGATGCGCGGCCGCGTTGGGCGGCGATTCCCGGCGTTCCGACTTGCATCACGACGCTTGGCTCCGAGAACGGACCCTGCGCGACGAAGATCAACAACCTGCCTGGCAAGGACATCACCGCCGCGTACGTGATCAAGAACCAGAACCAGAACCGCTCGTGGAACATCTCCGGTTCGTTGACGAAGAACATGACGCACGGGATGTCGTTCAAGGGCGGCTTTAATTACGGCCGGTCCTACAGCCTCGTCGAACCGTCGTCGACCGCAGGCAGCTCGTGGGGTTCTGCCAACCCGATCGTGTTCGATCCGAACAATCCAGCGCTCGCCTTCTCGACCAATTCGCCCGGCAAGCGTGTCTTCTTCCAGGCCAACTACACGGCGCAGTACCTCCAGTGGGGCGCGACGACGTTCTCGGTGTTCTACGACGGGCACACAAACGGGAACACCAGCTATGTCTTCGCAAGCGACGCAAACGGCGACCTTCAGAGCAACGACCTGATTTACATCCCGCGCGACACGTCGGAGATGAATTTCAAGGCGCTGTCCGTGAAGGACTCGTCGGGCGTGACCCACAACTACACCGCGGCCGACCAGACTGCCGCGTTCGAGCAGCTGATCGAGGCCGACAGCTACCTGAGCTCGCACCGCGGCCAGTATGCCGAACGCAACGCGGTGTTCCTGCCGATTGTCAATCGCGTGGACTTGAGCATCACGCAGGATGTGTTCCACGAGCTCGGCGGCAAGCGCCATTCGGGGCAGATCCGGCTGGACATCACGAACTTCGGCAACCTGCTCAATCACAGCTGGGGCGTCAGCCAGCGGCTCGTCAACTCGTCGATCCTGACGAGTCCCACCGCCGACGCTCAGGGACGTCTGACCTACAACCTGCAGAACCTCAACGGCCAGCTGATTACCACGCCGCTGCAGACGGCAGCCGGCATCTCAGACGTCTACGTGATGATGCTCAGCTTCCGCTACACGTTCCAATAGCGGAATCGAGTCATCGAGTACTGAAAAATCGGGGAGTTGGGCCGGGGCGGGCAATCGTCCCGGCCTTTTTTCATCGTCGTTCATGCTTTTTCGAGTCCGTACACCGCAGTTTCGTGGCTGTACGCCGCTTTTTGGCGTCCCTAAACCGGTTTTCCAGGGCCTTTCTGTCCAGAGAGTTCCACCGCTGCTGGCGCAAGTCCGCCGTACGGTCGCTAGAGTGACCCCGCCTGTCGTTCGAGTCCCCTGGACAGTGGCGGGGATCACCCGCGCGATCGTTCGAGTACGCCAGACCGTCCGTCGAGTTCCCCCGCGCCTTCCCTGCGCAGTCGCGTCAGGCGGCGAGAGCGGCCTCTTTACGACTCCGACGGCCGCCCTGCGAGGATGTCTATTCCCTCTC
>DASQHH010000918.1:0-8140 GCA_035632195.1 Vicinamibacterales bacterium | reverse complement strand
CCAGACGTACCTGATGCCGCCGCTGTCGGTCCGTGTGCTGTCGCTGGTGCCGTCGGACGCGGCCGACATCCGCGACGCGGGGGCCGAGGGCTTCGGCGACCTCGACAATCGCGCGTTCCAGGCCAACCTGTTGACCGTCGTCGGCGGCGTGCTCTTCGTCGTCGCCGGCCTGCTCGCGCTGCTCGCGGTGGTGCGCCTGGTCGCGCGCTACCGGAAACCGACGACGGAGGCGGATCGGCTGATTCCGGATTCGGCGGTCCTGCGCGCGGTCGGACGCGAGCTCTCCGATGTGCAGCGGGCGCGCGAAGGCGGCGGGTGGTCGCCCGGCCTCGCCGCCCGCGCGCTGGCCGCGCTGCGCGTCGCGGCGACGTACGCGCTGGGACGGAAGGTCGCAAAAGAGACGCAGGCGTCGGTCGAGCAGCGGCAGTCCGCCGCGCAGAAGGTGGACGGCGTGCTGGATGGCCAGATCGTGCTGAATGCCGGCTGGCGGGTCTGGCGCCGGAAGCCGATCGTCGTCTCAGCGGCGGCGACGTCGCAGAACATCGCGCGCGAGATCGCGCGGCTGTCGGCGCGCAACGGCGGCGGCCAGCGCGTCGAGGAGCTGCAGACGCTGCACGACGCGCTCGCGCGCTTCACGGCGGCCGAGTACGGGCGCGCCGAAAAGCTGGAAGACGCGCAGCTCGACGAGTCGATCGCCGCGACCGGCGCCGTCATCCGGCGGCTGACGTTCGCGCAGACGTGGCCGATGCGCCGGTTCAGGGGGACGCCCGCCGCGGCGCCCGCATCGAGCAAGGTGTGGTCCCGATAACCGCCGTCCCGGCGCTGGTCCGCGAGTCGTTCGCCGAATGGCGGAACACCCGCGCGCAGGACCTGCTGTTCGCGCATCGCGACACGGCGGTCATCGCGCTCGTGAGCCTCGTCGGCCTGTGCGTCGCGGTGCTGCTGCTGCGCGCGATGGCACGCCGCCGCGCGGGGCGCACGCAGGTGGCGCTGCCGGCAGTGCTCGACTGGGGGCAGACGTCGTGGATGTCGATCGTGCGCCACGGCGCGCTGCTGCTGCTGCTGTGCGGCCTGCCGTTCTTCGTGCTCGCGCTCGCCGATCCGTACTCGTCGCTCACGCAGGAGCAGGTGTCGTATCCCGGCCGCCGGATCGCGCTGATGATCGACGCGTCGTCGAGCATGATGGCGCGCTTCCCCGCCGCGCACCTCAACGCCAAGGCGCCGAACGAAGCGACGTTCTTCACCACGGTCGCCGCGGCGGAGGCTTTCGTCCGCCAGCGGATGGCGGGCAAGTATCACGATCTCATCGGTCTCGTCGAATTCGGCGACGAGGCCTACGTGGTCACGCCGTTCACGACCGACTACGACAACATCCTGCTCAGCATGTCGCTCATCGGCGACTGGACCGAGTTCATGAAGTTCCCCGATCAGGGCACGACGATCGGGCTCGCGATGGAGCAGAGCGTGAACCTGTTCCGCGCGTTCAACTTCCTCGACGCGGCCGGCAACCTGATGATCATCTTCAGCGACGGACAGGACACGCAGGTGCTCATCCACGGCAAGCCCGTGTCGGAAGTGCTGCAGGCCGCGCGCACGACGAAGATTCCCGTCTACATGATCCGCACGAGCTACAACAAAGGCCTGGGCGCGGTGCTGCCCGACGATATCTGGCGTCCGGCGGTCGAAGCCACGGGCGGCAGGTTCTACGCGGCATCCGACGAGTCGGTGATCCTCAACGCAATCAAGGACATCGATTCGCGATCTGCCGGGCGCGTCGAAGTGAAGCGCTACAGCACCGAGCACCCGAAGTTCGGGCCGTACGCATTCATGGCGAGTGGATTCTGGACGGTGGCGCTGCTGCTGCAGCTCACCGTACCGTATTTCAGGAAGTTCCCGTGAGCGTCATGCCGCGAAGACACGAAGACACGAAGGTCATCTTATGAAAAGCGTCATCGGTCCATTAGTGCTAGCGATCGTGCTCGCCCTTGCCGGCGCCATGTTCTGGATTGGCGGCGGAACGGAGCGGCGCCTCGCCGACATCCACGCGCAGCTCGCGACGCTGCAGTACAGCTCCGTCACCGCGGACAGCGAGGATGCCGAGCAGCATCTTGGCCTCGCGCGCCGCCTGCCGCAGGTCGGCGCGGCCGCCGCGTCCGATTTACGCGACGTCCGCGCCACCGCCGACTACTGGCGCGGCGGCTACTCGGCGATCGCGCCGCAGGCGAAGCCCGCGAGCGCTCCGGGCGTCGGCACCGACGGCGGCGCGGCCGAGACCGACCCGCACGTGATGCTCGTCGCCGCGAATGCGGCGTTCCGCGAGAGCCAGATGGAGGCCGACCGCGCGCCCGCTCTGCGCAAGGTCGACGCCGTCATCAAAAACTATGCGGACGTCCTGAGAGGCAATCCCGGAGGCATGGACGCCGCGTACAACTACGAGTACGCGATCCGCCTCCGCGACACGATGAACAAAGCCAAACCTGTGCCGAAGGGCGCCGCGCTGAAAAACGCGGCGGCTGCGCCGTCCGCAACACCTCCGGCCGCAGGTGAACTGCCGACGGGGCCGACGCTGCACGGCCGTCCAGGCGGCCCGCCGCCGGCACAGGACATGAGTCAGTTCAAGATCGTCATCCCCAAGCGCGGCGACGAACGGAAAGAAAACCCTGAAGCTGGCAAGGGCGGCACGAAGGTACGACGCGGGTGATTCCGAAGATCGATCTCGATACGATCCGCTTCGGCGCGCCGGAGTACCTCTGGCTGCTCCTCGCCCCGGCAGCGCTGTTCGTGATCTGGTGCTGGCAGCTCTCGCGCCGCCGGCGCGACGCGCGCCGCTACCGGCAGCACCGCAGGCTGCCGGTCCGCGAGCGCTTTCCGATCGTCGGCGGCCTGATGTTCTGGCTCTGCGCCATCGGCGCGACCGCGCTGACGATCCTCGCGCTGGCGCGCCCGACGGCAGCCGTGTCGCTCATCCGGAGCGCCGGCGTCGATCTCGTGATTCTGCAGGACGGCTCGGCGTCCATGCGCACGCCGGACGTCCCGGGCGACCGCTGGCAGCGGTCGATCCGGTTCCTGCGCGTGCTCGGAGAGTCGCTCGCCTGGAAGGACGACCGCATTGCCATGGCGTTGTTCGCGCACATCGCGGCGCCCGAAGTGCGCCTCACCAAGGACCCGAACACGTACTTCTTCTTCCTCGACCATCTCGATCGCGAGTCGCCGTTCCGCCTGGAAGACGACACGACGTGGGACACCAACATCGAGCTCGGCATCGCGTGGGGCCTGCGCCTCATTGAAAAGGACGAGGAGATCTACGGCAAGAACCCGAACGCGAAGGCGTTCGTGCTCATCTCCGACGGACAGGCGTGGAGCGGCGAGGTTGCGCGCGCGTTGAGCGTCGCGAAGAAGCGCGATGTGCCGGTCTGGGTCGTCGGCGTCGGCACGACGGTCGGAGGACTGATCCCCGAGCCGCCGGCGAAGCCGACCATCCCCGGACGCGGCGTCACTCCGGCGGACGAGAAGCCCGCGTCGATCCGCTCGTCGCTCGATCGCAATTCGCTCGCGATGATCGCAACGGCGGGCGGCGGCGAATATCTCGAGCTCGATCGCGAAGGCGACCGCGAGATTGCGAACCGCATCATCGATGCGGCGCGCAAGCGCGCCGGCTCGCGCGGGCTCGAAGTGTCCGGCGAGGAGCTGTACTGGCGGTGCCTGATCGCCGCGGCCGCGCTCATGGGGATAGGGCTGCTGTTTCTGCAGGAGCGCGTCGAATTGTGGCTGCAGGCCGCCGGTGCCGCTGCGACGCTCGCGTTGATCTGGACGCTGACCCGCTAGCGCTGTACACGCGGCGAGAACGGCTCTAGAATTCCCCCGTGCGCCCCAGATTATCGAGCGTAGCCCTCCTCCTCTTCGGATCGGGTTTCTGCGCGCTGGTGTACCAGGTGGCATGGCTGCGGGAGTTTCGCCTGATCTTTGGCGCCTCCACGGCCGCCTCCGCGGCGGTCGTCGCCATCTTCATCGGCGGCCTCGGCTTCGGCGGCCTGTTCCTTGGTCCGCGCGCCGACCGGCACTCGCGGCCGCTGCTGCTGTATGCCGGTCTCGAAGGCACGATTGCCGTCTGCGCGGCCCTGAGCCCGCTGCTGCTGATGATCGTCCGCGCGGCCTACATCGCCAGCGGCGGCGTCGCCCGGCTCGGTCTCATCGTTGCGACCGGCGGGCGGCTCATCGCCAGTGCGCTCGTCCTGGCGATCCCGACGCTCGCCATGGGCGGCACGCTGCCCGCCGCGGCGCGCGCGGTGACGATGGACACCGACGTGCGGCGGCAGAGCGTGGCGATGCTGTACGGCATCAACACCCTCGGCGCCGTCGCCGGCTGCATGCTGTCGACGTTCTGGATGCTCGAAATCTACGGCACGCGGCAGACGTTGTGGCTCGCCGCGGCCGTCAACATCCTCATCGCCGTCGCCGCCCGGCAGCTGTCGGAACGGGCAGGTGGGGCGGGTGGGGCAGGTAGGGCAGGTGGCGCGGCTGAGAACGAACTGGAACCGTCTTTACCTGCCGGGCCAGCCCGACCTGGCCTGCCAGCCTTTCTCCTCACGGCTTCCGGCACCGTCGGATTCGCGTTCTTCCTGCTCGAGCTGATCTGGTATCGGCTGCTTGCTCCGCTGCTCGGGGGCTCGGTGTTCACGTTCGGCCTCGTCCTCGCGCTCGCTCTTGCCGGCATCGGCATCGGGGGCCTCGTCTACGCACTGGTGTCGAGCGATCGGCCTGCGTCGCTGTACGGCTTTGCGGGCTCGTGCCTGCTCGAGGCGGCGATGGCGGCGGCAACGTATGCACTCGGCGATCGACTGGCGCTGCTCGCGCTCGCACTGATGCCGTTGAAGTCCGCGGGCTTCGCCGCTCAGGCGGCCGGCTGGACGGCGGTCGCGTCGCTCGTCGTGCTGCCTCCCGCGCTGGTCGCCGGCTATCAGTTCCCGCTCCTCATCGCGTTGTTCGGCCGCGCGCGCGAGGGCCTCGGACGCCAGGTCGGCCTCGCCTATGCCGCGAACACACTCGGCGCCATCGTGGGCTCGCTCGCCGGCGGGTTCGGTCTGCTGCCGTGGCTCTCGGCGCCGACGGCGTGGAAGCTCGTCGCGATTGTGCTCGCCGTCCTGGGAACGGCAGCGGCGATTCTCGCCGAGTCTGGCGAGCGGCGCGCGCGGTCCCGCCGCGAGGCGTCGAACGTCTACGTGTCCGACGACGCCTCGTCGCCGCGGACGCCGCGCACGCTGCGCACGGTATTCGCGCTGCTCGTCGTGGCGACGGTTGGGCTGCTGTTCGCGGCCGGACCGACCGCGGTCTGGCGCCACAGCGGCATCGGCGCCGGCCGAACGCCGCCGACGGTCATCGCCACGCCAAACGCGCTCCGCGGATGGGAGCAGAGCGTGCACCGCGCGGTCGAATGGGACGGCGACGGGGTCGAAAGCTCCGTCGCGCTCTCGGTCGAACAGAGCGGCTACGCGTTCATCGTCAACGGCAAGTCGGACGGCAGCGCGCGCAGCGACGCGGGCACGCAGGTGATGCTCGGCCTGCTCGCCGCCCTCCGCGCGCCGCAGCCGAAGCGGGCGCTCGTCATCGGCCTCGGCACCGGCAGCACCGCCGGCTGGCTCGCGGCGGTCCCGACGATGGAGCGCGTCGACGTCGTCGAACTGGAGCCGCTCATTCTGAAAGTCGCGCGCGAATGCGAGCCGGTCAACCATGACGCGCTCGACAACCCGAAGCTGCACGTCACGATCGGCGATGCGCGCGAAACGCTGCTGACCGGACGCGATCAGTACGACATCGTCGCGTCCGAACCGTCCAATCCGTTTCGCGCCGGCATCGCGAGCCTGTTCACGACCGAGTACTACCGCGCCGCGCGCGAGCGCATGTCACCCGACGGCGTGTTCGCCCAGTGGATCCAGGGCTATGAGATCGACGCGAGGACGCTGCGGACGATCTATCTGACGCTCGGATCGGTGTTCCCGCATATCGAAACGTGGCAGACCGAGCGCGGCGATCTCGTGCTGCTCGCCAGCACGACGCCCGCCCGGTATCAGGCGCGTGCGCTGTCGGCCCGAATCGCAGAGGAGCCGTTTCGATCGGCGCTCGCCGACTCCTGGCGCGTCACGGACATCGCCGGGCTGTTCGCGCACTACGTCGGGTCAGATCGCCTCGGCGCGGCCGTCGGGTTGTCGCCGGGCGTCGAGATCAACACCGACGACCGCAACGTCGTCGAGTTCGGCCTGGCGCGTTCGGTCGGGCAGCTCGGGTCGTACCTCGTCGTCGACATCCGAAGGTTCGCGACCGCCAACGGGTTCCATCGGCCGCCGCTCGACGACGCCGGCAGCGTCTCGTGGGAACAGGCCGATACCGCGTGGCTGAACTTCAACGGATGGAGTGAAGGCGCGGCGACCATCGTGCCCGCCGCGTCCGCCGACGAGCAGCTTCGCCGCGATGCGCTGCGCCGTTATTACGACCTCGCCGACATTGCCGGCGCCCGCGAGCTGTGGAAGCGGCAGAACGGCAGGCCGCGGGATCTGAACGAGCTGGCGATGGCGGCGGACATCGAGGCCGACACGGGGTCCGACGCAGCGCAGCCGCTCATCGACCAGCTGCGGTCGTATGAACCCGGCGAGGCCGACACGGTTCTGGCGCTGCTGCGGCTGAAGCAGTCGCGGCTCGACGAGAGCGCCGCGGCGCTGCGGGCGGCATTCGCAAGCTTTGATTCCAATCCGTGGCCGCTCGTCTCGTTCAAACAGAAGGCGCTGACGCTCGCCGGGATCGTCGCGACGCAGAAACCGGCCCTGGCGCGTCCACTCTACGACGCACTCGCGCGTCCGTTTGCGATCCGCGCAATCGATGACGTGCGGCTGTACACCGCGGCCGGGCTCGCGGCCACCGCGAACGACCGCGCATTGTGCCGCGCGCCGTTGTCGGCGCTCGAGCCGTACGTCCCCTGGCGCGGGGACCTCCTGCAGCTTCGCGCCGACTGCTATCGCGCGACCGGCGACGCGCACCTTCGCGACGCGGTCCGAGATCTCAACGACTACAACGCCCGCGAGCCTCAGCCCATCGTGAACCCGCGCTGAAGCGTCCGCATGTCGACCGCGGCGCTCGTCCTGAGTCTGATGTCCGCGGCCTTCGCGATCGTGTACCTGCCGCTCGCGCGGCGCCTGGTCCCCGCCGTTGTCACGCCGTACGGCAAGGCGAACCTGCGGCGGCGGTTTGCGGCCGCCGCCGTCGACGCGTTCGTCGTCCTGACCGGCATCATCTTCTGGTGGACGCTGCAGTCGGCGCTGATGCTCTTCGCGGCGGCGATCTACGTGCTGCTCCGCGATGCGCTGTTCGCGCGGGGCCAGAGCGTCGGCAAGTTCCTGTTCGGCCTCCACGTGATCCACGTGCGCACGCACGAGCGGTGCTCGCGCCTGCGCTCGGTCGCGCGCAACGCGGTCTTCGTCGTCCCCGGCCTCAATCTTGTCGGCGTGGTCCTCGAGTCGATGACAATCGTGCGCGATCCCCAGGGTGAACGGCTCGGTGATCTGCTGGCCGGGACGCAGGTCGTGGAAGGACTCGGCGCGCGCGAGTTCGTGAAGTCCGTGGCGGAGCCCTTCAAGGCTTCGCGCCGGATACCGGCCTAACCGTCCCAGAGCCAGGCGGCGCCGCGAACGCCGCTGGAGTCGCCGTGCTTTGCGCGGACGAGCCGCGTGACGACGCGGTCCGAGAGGATGTGGCGCGACCAGCAGGCGGGAACGGATTCGTACAGCCGATCGATGTTCGATAGCCCGCCGCCGAGGACGATGACGTCCGGGTCGACCACGTTGATGACGCCCGCCAGCGCCCGCGCCATGCGATCGACGTAGCGATCGAGACAAGCTGCTGCGCGCGGCTCCCCCGCCGACGCGCGCGCTGCGATGTCGCCGGCGTCGAGCAAACCGCCGCCCGATCGGGCGTAGTCGGCGGCGAGTCCCGGTCCCGACAGAAAGGTCTCGATGCAGCCGCTCCGCCCGCAATAGCACGGCGGACCCGGGCGCTCATCGTAACCGTCTTCCAGTCGGGGCGCCGGCAGCGGATTGTGTCCCCACTCGCCGGCGATCGCGTTCGCGCCCGTCACGACCTTGCCGCCGCCCAC
>DASQHH010000917.1:0-1592 GCA_035632195.1 Vicinamibacterales bacterium | reverse complement strand
GTCGAGAATCCAGAAACCCCGGCCGTGCGTCCCGGCCACCAGGTCCGAGCACATGCACGTCGCGTCGTCCTTCACCGCGATGTCCCGTACCGAAATCGCCGGCATGTCGAGCCGCAGCGACTGCCAGTGGTCGCCGTCGTCGAACGACACCCACACCTGGACGTCGGTCGCCGCGTACAAGAGCCCTTTTTTTCTCGGATCCTCACGGATGGAGTTCGCGACCGCGCCGCCGGCGATCCCGGCGTTGATCTCCGTCCAGGTCTTCCCGCCGTCGTGCGTGCGCCAGAAGTGCGGATTGGCGTCATCGATGCGCAGCGTGTTCGCCGCGGCGTACGCGGTCTGGCCGTCGAAATGTCCGGCCTCGATGTTGAAGATGCGCGTCCACGCCTTGATCGCCGCCGGCGTCACGTTCTTCCACGTCGCGCCGCCGTCCGTCGTCACCTGGATCTCGCCGTCGTCGCTGCCGGTCCAGATCGTCTTGACGTCGCGCGGCGATGGCGACAGCGCGGTGATGCTCCCGAGTGGCGCGGGTGCCACGACGCCCGAGTACTTCCCGGTGCTGGCCGGGGGCTCCCACGTCTGCCGCGTGAGGTCACCGCTGATGCGCGTCCAGCTGTGCGCGTGATCGGTCGACTTCCACACGGCGTTCGACGCGTAGAACAGCGTCGAGTGATCCACCGGCGACCACTCAATCGGCATGGTCCGCACGTTGCGGCCGAACTCAGTACCTCGCTGCTCGGCGCTGGGCCCGACGGCAGACGTTTGTCCCGTCTTGCGGTTGTAGAGCGACACGCCGGCGCGCTGGCTGCCGTACACCATGTCCGGATCCTTGGGATCGGGCGCGGCTTCGCCGTACTCCTGGATGTTCACCGGGTGCCAGTCGTGGAACGTGATCTCGCCGTCGTTGCCGCGGCTCTCGACGCACGCCGAGCCAGAGTCCTGCTGGCCGCTGCACACTTGATACGGGAAAGCGTTGTCGGTGCTGACGTGGTACATCGCCGCCGTGGGCTGCGTGTACCAATTGCTCCACGACGCGCCGCGATTCGCCGATACGACCGCGCCCTGGTCCGACACGACGAGCAGGATGTTCGGATTGTTCGGATTGACCCAGACTTTCTGATAGTCGTCACCGCCTGGCGCGCCGCGCACGGCCGACCAGGTCACGCCGCCGTCTTCCGTCCGCCAGAGCACCGTAGACGCGCTGTAGACGACGTTCTCGTTCTTGGAGTCGACGGCCAGTGTTGGCAGATCGCCGCCGCCGATGCGCGCGAGTGGACGCGGATCCTGCTGCAGTCCACCGCCGCCACGACCTCCGCCCCGCCCTCCGCCGCCGGCATTCAACGACGGGTTGATGACCGGAGCCCAGTGCTCGCCCGCGTCGGTCGATTTGTAGAACGCGACCGTGCCTGTGGTGTTCGCCGGTCCTGCGCGCCCGCCCCCGCGCCCAACGTTCTCGATCTCACCCGCGATCGTCGCGTAGATCGTCCGCGGATTGCTCGGCGCGATCGCGAGGTTCGCCTGGATGACCTGCGGCAGTCCCTGCGTGAGCGGCGTCCAGTTCGTTCCGCCGTCGGTGGATTTGTAGATACTCG